>JANYIP010000006.1 GCA_025361995.1 Streptomycetales bacterium
CGAGTCCCGGGAGTGCTGGACCACCCCGGGCATCGAGGTGATCGGCGCCGGTGCGTCCAGGCCCTCCTTGACGAAGACCGGCAGCACCAGGTCGGACGGGCTGACGCGCACGTCGGCCACCAGCCAGCGAAGGGCGGGGCTGCGACGCAGTCGCCGGGGGCGTGCCGCCGGAAAGCCGCCCACCGGCCCGACCGGACGGCCACTCGCGGTGGTCATCGCCGAGCCCGCGGCGCCGCTTTCTTCGCGCCCTTGCGGCGACGCGCGGCAGGCGGGAGCTCGCCGGCAGCCCGCAGGGCCAGGGCGTACGCCGCGAGGCCTTCCACGAGGGTCGTCACGTCGGGCTTGTCGGCCAGGACGTCGACCCTCAGCCCGAGCTCCTCTGCTGTGGCCTTGGTCTGCGGGCCGATGGCCGCGAGCACCGTTGTGTCGTGCGGTTTGCCGGCGATACCGACCAGGTTGCGGACGGTCGAGGACGAGGTGAACACGACCGCGTCGAAGCCGCCACCCTTGATCGCCTCGCGGATCGGCGCGGCCGGCGGGGCGGCCCGCACGGTGCGGTAGGCGGTGACGTCGTCGACCTCCCAGCCCAGCTCGACGAGGCCGGCCACGAGGGTCTCGGTCGCGATGTCGGCCCGGGGCAGGAAGACCCGGTTGATCGGGTCGAACAGCTCGTCGTAGGCGGGCCAGTCCTCGAGCAGCCCGGCGCTGGACTGCTCGCCGACGGGCACCAGGTCGGGCTGCACGCCGAACGCCCGCAGCGCCGCCGCGGTCTGGTCGCCCACAGCCGCGACCTTGACCCCGGCGAAGGCCCTGGCGTCGAGGCCGTACTCGTCGAACTTCTCGCGTACGGCCCGGACGGCGTTGACCGAGGTGAAGGCGACCCAGAGGTAGCGCCCGGACACCAGGCCCTGGACGGCGCGGTCCATCTGCTGCGGCGTGCGCGGGGGCTCGACCGAGATCGTCGGGACCTCCTCGGCGACGGCACCGTGCGCGCGCAGCCGCTGCGAGAGGACCCCGGCCTGCTCCTTGGTCCGCGGCACCAGGACCCGCCAGCCGAACAGCGGCCGGGTCTCGAACCACGAGAGCTTGTCGCGCATGGCCACGACCTCGCCGATGACGACGACGGCGGGGCCGACGAAGCGCTGGGTACGCACGTCGACCGCGACCCGCTCGAGGGTGGAGGTGAGCGTGACCTGGGCGGTCGTGGTGCCCGCGCGGGTGAGCGCCACCGGGGTGGCCGCCGCGCGCCCGGCGGCGAGCAGGGCTGCGGCCACGTCGGCGATCGTCTCGACGGCGTGCAGCAGGACCAGGGTGACGTGGGGAGCGGCGTGCACGGACCAGTCGAGGTCGGGGCGCGCAGCGTCGATGACGCGTACCTCGCGGTCCCGGCTCGTGGTCAGCGGCAGGCCGGCGTACGCGGGCACCGCCGTGACGGACGAGACGCCGGGTACGACCTCGAACGGCACCTTGGCCTTGGCACAGGCCGATGCCTCTTCGCCAAGGCCACCGAACAGCCCGGGGTCACCCTCGAGCAGCCGGACCACGACGTGGCCCTCCTTGGCCGCGTCGACGGCGAGCTTGGCCCTGGCCGCGTGCGCGAGCGGCTGACCGTCGGCGCCGAGACCGACCGCCACGACGCGTGCATCCAGCCGGGCACCAAGGAGCAGCTCGGCGGGGACGTCGGAGTCGTGGACCACGACGTCGGCCGCGCCGAGCAGGCTGCTCGCCCGCAGGGTCAGCAGGTCCGGATCACCGGGCCCGGCCCCGACGAAGGCCACACTCCCCATCGCCACCACCGGCTTCTTGCGTACTGGACTGGTCACCTGACTCGCACTCCCCATAGCCCTGCGGCCCCCTCACCCAGGAACCGGTCGGCGAGCTGGTGGCCCAGCCCGACGGGGTCCCCGAGAGGGCCAGTGATGGACAAGCGCCTGACGGTCCCGTCGGACGTACCGACCGCGGCCCGCAGGAAGATCTCGGGGTCGGACGACCCCAGGTTGGCCACCTCGGCGAGCGCGCCGACGGGGGCCGAGCAGCCGGCCTCGGTACGGGCCAGCAGGGCACGCTCCGCCGTGACGGCCGCCCGGGTCGCGGGGTCGTCCAGGCTGAGCAGGGCGGCGGCGACGTCCGCGCGGTCCGCGCGGCACTCGACGGCCAAGGCCCCCTGACCGGGGGCCGGGAGCAGGTCCGAGGGGTCGAGCACCTCGGTCACGACATCGAGCCGGCCTAGCCGGGACAGCCCCGCGTACGCCAGGACGACGGCGTCGACCTGGCCCGAGTGGACCAGCCCGACCCTGGTGTCGACGTTGCCGCGTACGCCCTCGACGGCGAAGCCGCGCCCCATCGCGGCGAGCTGCGCCGCTCGCCGGGGCGAGCCCGTGCCGATCCGGGATCCGTCGGGCAGGCCGGCCAGGGTGAGCCGGTCGCGCGCGACCAGGACGTCGCGGGGGTCCTCGCGCGCCGGGACGGCAGCGAGCAGGATGCCGTCGGCAGCTGCCACCGGCAGATCCTTGAGCGAGTGGACGGCGAGGTCGACCTCTCCGGCGAGCAGCGCGTCGCGCAGTGCAGAGACGAAGACACCGGTGCCGCCGAGCTCGGTGAGCGGCTGCCTAGAGACATCGCCGACAGTGGCGATCTCGACCAGCTCGACCGGGCCGGCACCGGCCAGCTCGAGCGCAGCCGCCACGAGCCTGGACTGGGCCAGGGCCAGCGGGCTGCGGCGGGTGCCGAGGCGCAGGGCGGTCATCCGCCCACCCCCGGCTCGTCGACCTCGTCGAGTTCGACGACATGGACGTCGGCGACGGCGACCTCGCGGTAGCGGACCGGGTCGAGGTCGAACAGCATGTGCAGGGCCTCGGCGTAGGCCAGTCCGGAGGGCTCGGCGGCCAGCTCCTTGACCCGCACGGTCGGCGCGTGCAGCAGCTTGTCGACCACGCGGCGCACGGTGCGCTCGATCTCGGCGCGCATGGCGGGGTCGAGGTCGCCGCTGCGGGCGTCGAAGCGGGCGAGCTCGGCGTCGACGACGTGTTCGGCCATGCTCCGCAAGGCGACGACGGTGGGGGCGACGCGGGCAGCCTGGCCGGCGGCGAGGTAGCCCGCCACCTCGGCGGAAACGATGGTGCGGACCGCCTCGACCTGGACATCCTGCCCGTTGTCCGCCAGCAGCTGGGCGAGGTCCTCGAGGTCGACCAGCGTCACGCCTGGCAGCTGGCGTACGGCCGGGTCGATGTCGCGGGGCATCGCCAGGTCGACCAGCGCAAGTGGCCGACCGTCGCGGCGGGCGTGGGCGCGCCGGATCAGTTCTTCAGTGAGCAGCAGGCCGGTGGCGCCGGTGCACGAGACGACCAGGTCGGCAGCCGCCAGCTCGTCCTCGAGCGCGGAGAGGCCGACGGCTCGGGCACCGGTCGTGCGGGCTAGTGCGTCGGCCCGCTCGTGGCCGCGGTTGGCAAGGACGAGATCGGTGACGCCTGCACGTGCGAGGGTCGCCGTGACCAGCCCGCTGAGCGATCCGGCCCCGACCACGAGCGCCCGCCGACCGGCCAGCCCGCGCAGCGCCTGCTCGGCCACCTCAAGCCCGCCGGTCACCAGGACCGATCCGGTCTGGTCGATGCCGGTCTCGGAGTGGGCCCGCTTCCCGACCCGCAGCGCCTGCTGCATGACCTCGCCGAGCCGACGGCCGGTGGCCTGCGCAGCCTTGGCGCTCTTGAAGGCATCGCGTACCTGCCCGAGGATCTGGCCCTCGCCGACGACCATCGAGTCGAGCCCGCACACCACCTGGAACAGGTGCTGCACGGCGCGGTCCTCGAAGTGGACGTACAGGTGGGGGCCGAGGTCCTCGACCGGCAGACCGGCCCGGGCAGCGAGCAGGGCGGTGATCTCGCCGACGCCCGCGTGGAACGCGCGTACGTCGGCGTAGACCTCGACGCGATTGCAGGTGGAGACCACGACGGCCTCGGCGACGTGCGGGTTGGTCATCGCCGCGGCCACGAACGCGGGCAGGTCGTCGGGTCCCACCGAGACGAGCTCGAGCAGTGGCACCGGCGTGGTGCGGTGCGAGAGCCCGACGACGACGACGCTCATCCCGCCGCCTCCGTGCGAGGCGGGAGCGGCGCTAGCGCGGTAAGCGGGGTGAGCAGAGACATCTGCTTGCGCTGCTCGTGGAAGGCCAGGATCTGCAGCTCGCTGGCGAGGTCGACCTTGCGTACGTCGACCCCTTCGGGCACCTGCAGGGGTACGGGGGCGAAGTTGAGGACGCTGGTGACGCCTGCGGCGACGAGCCGGTCGCACACGTCCTGCGCCACGGGACCGGGCGTCGCGACCACCGCGATCGAGACGTGGTGCTCGGCGATGATCTGCTCGAGCTTGGCGAGCGGGTACACGGGCAGGCCGTTGACCAGCTCACCGGCCAGGGCCTCGTCGTTGTCGACCAGGGCGGCGACCCGGAAGCCGCGGCTGGTGAAGCCGCCGTAGTTGGCCAGGGCGTGCCCGAGGTTGCCGACGCCGACGATGACGACCGGCCAGTCCTGCGTCAGCCCGAGCTCGCGGGCGACCTGGTAGACGAGGTAGTCGACGTCGTAGCCCACGCCGCGGGTGCCGTACGAGCCGAGGTGGGACAGGTCCTTGCGCAGCTTGGCCGAGTTGACCCCGGCCGCAGCGGCGAGCTCCTCGGAGGACACGGTCGTGACCCCGCGCTCGCGCAGCGCGACCAGCGAACGGTGGTAGAGAGGCAGCCGGGCGACCGTGGCCTCCGGGATGCCACGCCCGCGTGCCAGCGGACGCTCCACGCGGCTACCGCTCACAGAAGGACTCCAGGGGACAACACGTGAGTCGACGGGCTGGATCAGAATCGTGTTTCCCGCAGACTAAGCCCTTGTGAACGAACGCACAAAGTCGTCGCCCGATGCGCCCACCAGTCGAGACGGGCGGGCGCGCGCCGTCACGCGCCGAGGAGCGAGGCCCCCCAGGACTGACCCCTGCGCGACGCCTGGCTGCACGGCGAAGTCGCCTCCGTGTCGATCGTGAGTTGATCTTGAGAGATCACTGGCCCGGACGGCGTGTCGCCCGGCTATCTCTCCAGATCGTCAAGATCGACTCAAGGTTGGCGGGTGAGGGCAGCCCGCAGGCGGGCCTCGTCGACATGCCAGAAGTCGTGCTGCGCCCCGTCGACGAGGGTCACCGGGATCTGCTCCCAGTACTGGTCGAGCAGGGCGGGGTCCCCCGTGATGTCGGTCTCCGACCAGGTCACGCCGAGCTCGGCGCACACGCGGGCCACCACGGGGCGTACGTCGTCGCAGAGATGGCACCCGGGCCGGGTCAGCAGCACGACCCTGACGGCGCTCACGCCTCGGACTCGCGAAGCCGGCCCTTCGCGACCTTGCCGGTGGCCGAGTGTGGCAGCTGGTCGACGATCTGGACGATGGTCGGCCACTTGAAGCGGGCCAGCCGGGTGGCCACGTGGGCGGCGACCTGCTCGGCGCCGAACCCCGTGACCCCGGGACGTACGACCACGAAGGCCTTGACCGCCTCGCCGGTGTACGGGTGGGGGACGCCCACCACGCCGACCTCGGCGACGTCCGGGTGGGACCCGATCGCGTCCTCGACCTCGCGCGGGTAGACGTTGAACCCGCTGACGATGACCAGCTCCTTGCGCCGGTCGACCAGCACGAGGTCGCCCTCGTCGTCCTCGTACGCGACGTCGCCGGTGGCGTACCAGCCCTCGGCGTCGGGGCCACCGTCGCCGTCCGGCCAGTAGCCGGAGAACAGGTTGGGGCCGCGGACGACGATCTCGCCGGGGTCGCCCTCCTCGGCGGCCTCGCCGTTCTCGTCGACCAGCCGCAGCTCGACGCCTGGCAGCGTCTTGCCGACCGAGCCGGGCTTGGCCACGCCGCCGACCAGGGTGGTCGAGACGCCGGGCGCGGCCTCGGTCAGTCCGTACCCCTCGAAGACCGGCAGGCCGGTCGCTGTGGTGATCTGCTCGAGAACCGCAGCCGGCATCGGGGCGGCGCCGGTCATGAGCAGCCGGACGGAGCCGAATGCCTCGCGCAGGGCCGGCTCGGCGCTCCAGGCGATGTACATCGGCGGTGCGCCCGGGATGTTGGTGACCCCGAGCGTTCGGACGATGTCGAGGGTCTCGGCGGCGTCGAAGCGGTCGACCAGCACCACGGTGGCGGCGCTGCGGGCGGCGGCGGCGAGGGTGCCGTTGAGTGCGTACACGTGGAAGAGCGGGAGCACCAGCAGGACGACGTCGTCCGGGGTGACCGCCGGCGTGGCGAGCTGGTGCACCTGCTCGACGCTCGCGAGCAGCGCCCGGTGGGTGAGCATCGCGCCCTTGGGCCGCCCGCTGGTGCCCGAGGTGTAGAGCAGCAGGGCGAGGTCCTCGCCGTCGGTAGGGTGCTCGCGCGGCGAACCGGCGAACGAGCCGAACGCCTTCTCACCCGGTGCCGGCGCACCGACGACGACGCGGATCAGGTCGGCGGTCGCCTCGGTCTGCCGTACCGCAACGGCCGCCGCCCGGTCGAAGACCACAGCGCGAGCGCCCGAGTCGGCGAGCACCTCGGCGAGCTCGGTGGGCGTAGAGCCGGTGTTGACCGGTACGGCCACCAGCCCGGCACGCAGCGCACCGAAGTACGCCGCGACGAACTCGGGGACGTTGCCGAGCACCAGCGCGACCCGGTCGCCGGGGCTGAGCCCGAGGCCCTGGTAGCCGGCGGTGGCCACGTCCACCGACGCGTCGACCTGGGCCCAGGTGAGCGTGCGGCCGCCGGCAACCAGCGCCGCGTGGTCTCCCCGCGCGCCGGCCGCAGCCCGAACCAGATCAGCCAGGTTGGCGCCCACCGCGCGAGTGTCCCATACGCTCCAGCTGTGACGGTGTCGCAGAACGAGGTCGCGCCCGCCAAGCTCGCCGGCCAGGCCGCCGCTGCTGTGGCTGAGGTCGAGGCCGCCCTGTCCGTCCCGCCCGACGCGACCGCGGCGGCCTTCTTCGACATCGACAACACCGTGGTCCAGGGCGCCTCGATCTTCTACCTGGCCATGGGTCTGGCGAAGCGGAAGTTCTTCACCCGGCGCGACGTCATCGGGTTCGTCCGCAAGCAGGTGAGCTTCCGGATGTCCGGTGCCGAGGACCTCGGGCAGATGGCCGACGCGACCGAGATGGCGCTGGGGTTCGTGGCCGGGCACGCCGTCTCGGAGGTCGTCACGATCGGCCGGGAGATCTTCGACGAGACCATCGTCGCCAAGGTGTACCCCGGCACCCTGGCGCAGGCCCGCTCGCACCTGGACGCCGGTCAACGAGTCTGGCTGGTCTCGGCGGCGCCGGTCGAGCTGGCCACGATCATCGCCAAGCGGCTCGGGCTCACCGGGGCGCTCGGGACGGTGTCCGAGATCGAGAACGGGATCTACACCGGACGGCTGGTCGGCCGCCCGCTGCACGGCCCGGCGAAGGCCGAGGCGATCAAGGCGCTCGCCGAGCGCGAAGGCCTCGACCTGTCCCGCTGCGCGGCGTACTCGGACTCCTCGAACGACATCCCGATGCTGTCGCTGGTCGGCGACCCGTGCGCGATCAACCCGGACGCGAAGCTCCGCCGGCACGCCCGCGACATGGGCTGGCGGGTGCAGGACTACCGCACCGGCCGCAAGGCCGCGAAGGTCGGCGTACCCGTCGTCGCCGGTGCCGGGATGGCTGCCGGCCTCGCCGCGCTCGGCATCGCGCTGGAACGCAAGCGCCACCGCTGACCACTCCGCCCGACGCCCGGCAGCTTTGACACACAGACGAGGCGGCGCAGCGACCTCGCGGACTTCGCCCACGCTCAGCCAGCGCACACAAGACGGGTGCTGACCGGTGTTTGCGTGTCAAACCTGCCGCTGACAGTTGCCGCGGCCGGGTGCGAACCAAGTGGCACCCAAAGTCGCCGCCCGGCGAAGTCGTCGCACCGATCGCTCGCTCAACCGACACCGCACGTCCTCAGGTGCGCGAGAGTTTGCGTGCCACTTGGTTCAGCGGCGGCGAGTGGCTCTTGCAGGCGCTCAGAAGAAGACGCTGCGGCGCTGCATCAGCAGCTTGTAGAGCGTGTGCTGGATCGTCTCGCGCACCTGGTCGGTCAAGTTGAAGACGAGCATCGGGTCGTCGGCGGCGTTCCCGTCGTAGACGTCGGTACGGATCGG
The DNA here is from genome assembly GCA_025361995.1 of Streptomycetales bacterium. Lineage (GTDB taxonomy): Bacteria > Actinomycetota > Actinomycetes > Prado026 > Prado026 > JANYIP01. Next base: position 8,161 of record JANYIP010000006.1, read on the forward strand.
CTCGCCGAACTCGATGATCCACTTGCTGGGGAACGGGATCGCACCGAGCGGGCCCAGCAGCGGGAAGGTCGGCGTGATCGGAAAGTACGGCAGCCCGAGCAGCCGGGCGAGCGTCTTGGCGTTGCCGATGATCGGATAGATCTCCTCGGCGCCCACGATGGACACCGGGATGATGGGGACCTGGGTACGCAGGGCCGCCGACACGAAGCCGCCGCGACCGAAGCGCTGCAGCTTGTACCGCTCCGAGTAGGGCTTGCCGACACCCTTGAACCCCTCCGGCCAGACACCGACGACCTCGCCGGAGCTCAGCATCCGTTCCGCGTCGGCGTTGCAGGCCAGGGTGGCGCCGGTCTTGCGGGCGAACTCCGAGACCACCGGCGTGGAGAAGACGAGGTTGGCTCCGAGCATGCGCAGCGGCCGGTGGGCCGGGTGGTCGTCGAGGAGCGCGAGCTGGGTCATGATCGCGTCGACGGCGATGGTGCCCGAGTGGTTGGCGACCAGCAGCGCTCCACCGGTGTCGGGCATGTTCTCCAGGCCGCGGGTCTCGACCCGGAACCAGCGCTTGTACAACGGCCGGAACGCCGCCATCAGCACCTTGTCCGAGAGCTCCGCGTCGTAGCCGAACTCGTCGACCACGTAGTCGCCGGTGATCCGGCGGCGCAGGAAGGCCAGCGCCTGGGCGACCTTCGCATCCCAGTCGGAGCCCTCGACGTCGTCGGCCGTCGCCGGCTCGGGCTCGGGGGCGGGGGCGGGGTCGTGGAGCAGTGTCTCGGGCTGGGGGGCCGACACCCTCGGCGGCTTGCGAGCCGGAACCTTGCGACGCGCCTTGGGTGCCCCGCCAGCGCCATCGCCGATCGGGATCACCTTCGCCACCGCGAGTTTGGCGGCATCGAGTTTGGCGGCATCGGGGTCAGCCATCTCGCCGCCCTCCGCCGAGCCCGGCCGACAGCACGGCGGCCAGCTGCTCCTCGACCGCCGCCACCGCAGCGGGTGGGAACCGTGAGTTGAGCCCGCGGGTACGGACGAAGTCGTCGAAGCACTCCGCCGTCGTGTAGCGCGGCTCGAAGCCGAGCACGTCCCGCATCCGCGACGTGTCGACCACCCTGCCGTACGTCAGGAATCGCAGCTGCTCGGGCGAGAAGTCGACGACGTTGGCCCGCCGGACCAGCCCGCCGACCGACGAGACCAGCGCTGACGGGAGCGGCAGCGGGGGCCGGCCGGCCTTGCGGATCGCCTGCGACAGCAGCAAGATCCCGCGGCCCGCCACGTTGAATGTCCCTGGCCGCTCCTCGACCGTGCACAGCCGGAGGCAGTCGAGCCCGTCGTCCTGGTGCAGGAACTGCACCCGCGGGTCGAAGCCGAGCACCGTCGGGATCACCGGCAGCTCGAAGTACGCCGACATCGGCGTCTCCATCTTGGCGCCGAGGAAGTTCGCGAAGCGCAGCACGGTCACGTCAGCGTCCGGGCGGCGCCGGGCGAAGCCGCGCACGTACCCTTCGACCTCGACCGAGTCCTTCGCGAAGCCCGACCGCGGCAAGGCCTTGGGCTCCATGTCCTCGGTGAACATCGCCGGGTCCTTGGGCGACGCGCCGTACACGGTGGTCGACGACTTCACGACGAGCTTGCGGACCGAGGGCGCCTTCTGGCAGGCAGCCAAGAGCTGCATCGTGCCGATGACGTTGACTTCTTTCATGATCGTGCGCCCCCCCGCGTGACCGGGCTGGGCCAGGACGGCCATGTGCACGACGGTGTCGACAGACGCGCTGGAGATCACCTTGGAGATGATCGGGTTCCGGATGTCAGCACGGACGAACTCCACCGCACCCAGGTCAGCCGTCGGAGGGACGACGTCGACGCCGATGACCCGGTCGACGGACGGGTCCGCCTGCAGGACCTGGGCGAGCCGCCCCCCGAGGTAGCGGGCTACCCCCGTCACGAGCACGACCCGGCCCATGGGTCGGGCTACTTCTTGTTACGTCGCTGGACGCGCGTCTTCTTCAGCAGCTTGCGGTGCTTCTTCTTCGCCATGCGCTTGCGGCGCTTCTTGATGACGGAACCCACGAGTACCTCTTCACGGCTGTTGCAGGGACGCCGACTCTGGTGGGACCGGCGAGGCCAGCGTACCTGGCTGGCGGGACCGCGCGGTCAGGCCGTCTCGATGAAGGAGTCGCGCAGGTAGTCGTGGACCGCCTGCTCGGGGACGCGGAAGGAGCGGCCGACGCGCACAGCCGGCAGGTCGCCCGCATGGACGAGCCGGTACACCGTCATCTTGGAGACGCGCATGATGGCCGCCACCTCGGCAACAGTGAGGAAGCGAACCTCGGCTAGAGGTCGCTCAGGGCCTTGAACCATCACGCACCGGACCTTGTCGTGCGCGCCGCGGCCCCGGCTTCCCCTCCGGTGCTCACATCACGACCCGCTATGGAGCGTGATAGTAGTGATGTCCGCGACCGCTGCGCAGGCCGAACCCCAGAACTGGCGTTCGTCACAGATCGGTCACGACCCGCCGGACGGCTCTCAATCCCAGTGCGGGTCGAGTCCGTGCAACGGGAAAACGGCCATCCGGGTCGCGTGCACGGCCCGGTCGAGCGGGTCGTCGTGGTCCGCGCCGGAGGTCCAGCGGCGCAGCACCGGGTCGGGTCCGTCGGACATCGAGACCGGTCCGCGGCGGGCCAGCCGCTCCGTCACGTACGCCAACCAGCTTGCTGGCACGGCTGTCTGCGGCGGCACCGGCCGTCCCACCACCTCGCCCACCAGGTGCGCCCAGGCCCGCGGTACGACCTCCACCCGCTCGTACCCGCCGCCGCCCAGGGCGACCCACCGACCGTCCGCATGCGCGTGCGCCAGGGCATGCAGGGCGGCGTACGCGGTCCGCTGCCCGTCGATGGTGAGCTCGAGGTGGGCCAGCGGATCGAGCCGGTGGCTGTCGCAGCCGTGCTGGGTGACGAGCAGCTGCGGCGAGAACGAAGCGAGCAGCGGCGGGACCACGGCGTCGAACGCCCGCAGCCACCCCTCGTCGCCGGTCCCCGGCGGCAGCGCCACGTTGACAGCCAGGCCCTCCGCCGAGGCGCCCCCGATGTCGGTCGCGAACCCGGTGCCAGGAAACAGGAAACGGCCACTCTCGTGCAGCGAGATCGTGAGCACCCGCGGGTCGTCCCAGAAGATGCGCTCGGTGCCGTCCCCGTGGTGGACGTCCACGTCGACGTACGCGACCCGCTCGACGCCGGTGGCCAGCGCGGACGCGATGGCGGCCGCGGCGTCGTTGTAGATGCAGAAGCCCGAGGCTGACTCGGGCATCGCGTGGTGCAGCCCGCCGGCCAGGTTGACGGCATGCTCCGACCTCCCGGACACGACCGCCCGCGCCGCCGCCAACGAGGCTCCGACGACCAGCGCCGACGCCTCGTGCATGCCGACGAAGACCGGGTCGTCGTCCGTACCGAGCCCGTGCAGCAAGTCCATGGTGTGCGGGTTCTCCCCCGCCCGACGGACGGCGTCGAGGTAGCGCTGGGAGTGCACCAGCCGCAGCTCGTCGTCAGTGGCTGGCTCGGCGGTGACCTCGACCACGTGCGGAAGGTCGAGCAGCCCGAGGTCGCGGGCGAGCCGGACGGCCAGCTCGACACGGATCGGGGCCAGCGGGTGGCTCGGGCCGAAGTCGTACCCGGCCAGCCGCTCGTCCCAGACGAAGGTGACGCTGCTGCTCACCCGCGCGACGCTACTCGGTGCGCAAGGCGACGACCGGGTCGAGGCGCCCGGCGCGGCGGGCCGGGAAGACCCCGAAGAAGACCCCGACGCCGACCGAGACCCCGAACGCCAGCGCGATCGACCACCACGCCACCGCGGCCGGCAGCGACGTGAAGGTGTTGGCGAGCAACGCCGCGCCGACGCCGATCCCGATCCCGATCAGCCCGCCGATCGAGGTGAGCAGGACAGCCTCAATAAGGAACTGCAGCAAGATGTCCTGCTGCCTGGCGCCGAGCGCCTTGCGCAGCCCGATCTCCCGGGTACGTTCGCGGACCGACACCAGCATGATGTTGGACACCCCGACACCGCCGACGAGCAGCGAGATGCCGGCGATCGCGGCCAGCACGAGCGTCAGCAGGCCGAGGATCGTCCCGATGGTGCCGAGGATCTGGGTCTGGGTGACCGCCGAGAACTTCTGGCCCGGGTACTTCTGCTCGAGCGCCGCCACAAGCCGGCCCTGCAGCTCGTCCACCGAGTCGACGGTCGGTGCCTTGATGGCCAGCGCGTCGATCCGGTCCACCCCGAAGAGTCGCTGCGCGGCGGTCACCGGGACGTCGACCTCCTTGTCCCGGCTGACCCCGAACGCCGAGCCCAGCGGGGCGAAGACGCCGATCACCCGGAACCGCACGCCGGCCACGCTGATCTGCCGCCCCAGCGGATCCAGGTCGCCGAAGACCGTCGTGGCGATCTCCGAGCCGAGCACGGCGACCCGGCGCCTCGTCGCCACGTCACCTGCCGACAGGTACCGCCCGCGGGCCAGCGGACGGTCGAAGACCAGCGGCACGTTCTCGTTGGTGCCACTCACGGTCACGTACTCCGAGCGGGTGCCGACCCGTACCTCCTCCGACGACGTCACGGTCGCTGCCACCGCCTGGCGATCACCGACGACGCGGCCCAGGTAGTCCACGTCGTCGAGCTTCAGCCGGCTCACCGCCGGCGCCGAGCCGAACGAGAACTCGCCGGGCACCACCAGGATCAGGTTCGAGCCGAGCCCCTCGACCTGCTGCTCGACCTCCTGCTTCGCACCGCTGCCGATCGCCACCAGCATGACCACCGAGGCCACCCCGATGATCACGCCGACCATCGTCAGCGCACTGCGCAACCGGTTGGCCCGCAACGCGTCGAAGGCCGCACCGAACGCTTCGCGGAACCTCACGCGGCACCGGTGTCGCGCTCGATCAAGCCGTCCCGGAAGTACACCTGCCGGCGGGCCCGCTCGGCGATCTCGTGGTCGTGGGTGACCAGGACGACAGCGACCTGGCGCTCGGCGTTGAGCCGCTCCAAGATGGCCATCACCTCACCGCCGCTGCGGCTGTCGAGGTTGCCGGTCGGCTCGTCGGCGAGCAGCACCTGCGGGTCGGTCACGAGCGCCCGGGCGATCGCGACACGCTGCTGCTCACCGCCGGACATCTGGGCTGGACGGTGGCCCAGCCGGTGCGCCAGGCCCACCGCGGTCAGCGCCTGCACGGCCCGCTCGCGCCGCTCCTTGCGCCCTACCCCGCCGTACACCAGGGGCAGCGCGACGTTGTCGACCGCGGTCGTGCGGGCGAGCAGCTGGAACGACTGGAAGACGAAGCCGACCCGCGAGTTCCGCAGCGCGGCCAGCTCGTTCCCGGACAGCTCGGCCACCTCACGGCCACCGATCCGCAGCACTCCCGACGTCGGCCGGTCCAGGCAGCCGAGCAGGTGCATCAGCGTCGACTTCCCCGAGCCCGACGGCCCGACCACGGCGACGTACTCGCCCTCGTCGATCCGGATGCTCACCCCGCGCAGGGCCTGCACCTCGACGCCCTCCAGGCTGTACACGCGGGTCACGTCGATCGCCTCGACCGCGGGGGCTCCGGTCGCCGGGCCTGCGGTCACGGTCCGACCTGCTGCCCCTCGACGACCTTGTCGGCGCCCTTGACCACGATGCGGTCACCGGGCTTCACGCCCGCGACGATCTGGATAACGGTGTCCCCCTGGGCGCCGAGGGTCACCTCGCGACGGCTCGCCATGGCGCCGCTCACGACCCAGACCGAGTTGCCGCTGCCGCTGGAGTCACGGAAGACCGCCGCCGCCGGGACCGAGATCGCGTCCGTGACGGTCAGGACGTTCAGCGACGCCACCGCGGACATCCCTGGGCGCGGCTGGGGCGCCGGGGTGCCGTCCGCGTTCGTGCCACCGCCCAGGCTCAGTCGGACGACGTACGCCACCCCGCCGCCGCTCGACGTCGTCGGGGCGAGGTCGATCGAGGTGACCACCGCGGAATAGCTCGCGTCCGGGACCGCGTCGAAATCCACGTCCGCGGCCACCCCCGGCTTGACCAGCAGGATGTCCGTCTCGTCCACCGTTGCCGACAGGCTCAGCGTCGACGTGTCGGTGATCGTCAACAGGCTGGCGCCCGGCGTGACCGGCGTCCCCACCTCGAGCACCCCCACCACCGACGCCGACGACCCGGCCCCGGCCGACCCGCCGAGCAGCGACTGCGCCTGCCCCTGCAGCGACGACGGCAGCTGGCTGACCAGCGACGACGTCGAGTTCGAGGTGCTCCCGCCGGAGACCCCACCGAGGACCACCGTGCCGGCGATCGGCGCGCGCACCGTAAGCGCTGCCACCGTCGCCTGGGCAGCAGCGAGCGAGGCCTTCGTCTGGGCCCGCTGCGCGTCGGCCAGCGACTGGGCCGCCCGTTCCACGCTGCCCAGCCCGGCGTTGGCCTGGGCCAACGCCCGCTGGGCCGAGCTGCGAGCCGCGGCGTACTGCGCCTGGGCCGTCGCGATCTGGGCGAGCGCCTGCGCCTTGAGCGTCGGGTCCGGGATCAGGTCGGCGGCGGCCTTGGCGTTGGCGAACGCCTGGTCGGCGGCCGTGTCGGCCTGGGTGAGGCCGGCGAGGCTGACCTTCGTCGTCCCCGCCGAGCCCGCCGACGCGGCGCTGGAGTCTGCCTGCTGGGCCGAGGTCAGCGCCGCCTGCGCGCGGGGGCTGTCGATGGTCAGCAGCACCTGGCCGGCCTTGACGTGGGCGCCGTCCTTGACCTGCACCGTCCGCACCGTCCCGGTGGCCGGCGAGGAGATCGTCGCAGCGGCTCGGGCCACCACGTTCGCCGGCGCCTGCACCACCTCGGTCACCGTGCCGCGACCGACCGCAGCCACCCGGATGTCCGCACTCGGGGCGCTCGTGCACCCGGCAAGCGCAAGGGCTGCCGCTAGCCCGAGGAGCGCGAAGGGTCGAGCACGAGGCGGCACCGCCTCATCGTAGGTTCACCACCGCGCCGCGGCCCGCGGGGACCAGCCGGCGCTCAGCCCTGGCCGCTGGCCAGCGCTCGCGAGCGGTCCCGGGCAGCCTCGAGGGCGATCAGGAACGCCGCCCGCACCTTGTGGTCCTCCAGCTCGCGCAGAGCCGCAGCCGTCGTACCCGCCGGCGACGTCACGTTCTCGCGCAGCGCGACCGGGTGCTCGCCCGTCTCGCGCAGCATCTTGGCCGCACCCACCACCGTCTGGATCACGAGCTCGTTGGCCGTCGAGCGGGGCAGCCCCAGGTGCACGCCCGCTTCGATCATCGCCTCCACCACGAAGAAGATGTACGCCGGGCCGGAGCCGCTCACCGCCGTCACCGCGTCCTGCTGCTTCTCCGGCACCCGCAGCACCTTGCCCACCGAGCGCAGCAGCGCCTCCGCCTCGGCCAGGTGCGCCTCGTCGCAGTGCGAGCCGGGCGAGATCGCCGCCATCCCCTCGTCGACCAGGGCCGGCGTGTTCGGCATCACCCGGACCACCGGCACCCCCTCGGCCAGCCGCGCCTCGATGAACGACGTCGTGATGCCCGCCGCCAGCGAGACGACCAGCGCGCCGGGGCGTACGTGCGGGGCGATCTCGTCGAGCAGGGCACCCATGTCCTGCGGCTTGACCACCAGGACGATCGTGTCCGCCTTGGCTGCGGCCTGCGCGTTGTCGAGCACCTCCACGCCATAGCGCTCTGCCAGCTCGGCCGCACGCTCCGGCCGCCGCTCAGCGACGACCAGGTCTGACGCCTGCCGGCCCGAGCGCAGCAGCCCGGACAGCAGCGTCTCTCCCATGACTCCGGCGCCCAGCACCGCGACGAGGCTCATCGTCTCACCAGAATCATCGTCTCACCAGAATCATCGTCAGGACTTCGACGTCAGCGAGCGCAGGAACAGGCCCAGGTTGGCCGGCTTCTCCGCCATCCGGCGGACCAGGTAGCCGTACCACTCGTCGCCGTAGGGCAGGTACACGCGCATCTTCTCCCCTTGCCGGGCCAGCCGCTTCTGCTCCTCGGGCCTGATGCCGTAGAGCATCTGGTACTCGTACGATCCCTTCGCCCGGTCGTGCCGGACCGCCAGCGCGCCGGCGATCTCCACCAGCCGCGGGTCGTGCGAGGCCACCATCGGGTACCCCTGCCCGGCCATCAAGACCTTCAGGCAGCGGACGTACGAGCGGTCGACGTCCGACTTCTCCTGGTAGGCCACCGACTCCGGCTCCTTGTACGCACCCTTGCAAAGCCGGACCCGCGAGCCCGCGTGGGCCAGGTCGCGGCAGTCCGCCTCCGTGCGGAACAGGTACGCCTGCAGCACAGCACCCGTCGACGGGAAGTCCCGACGCAGGTCCGCCAGCGTCGCCAGCGTCGCGTCCGTCGTCGTGTGGTCCTCCATGTCCAGGGTCACCGTCGTCCCCGCCGACGCCGCCGCCGAGCAGATCTGCCGGGCGTGCTCGAGCGCGATCTTCTCCCCGTCACCGGGCAGCGCCTGACCGATCGCCGAGAGCTTCACGCTCACCTCAGCCCCCGCCGTCAGCCGGGCCTCCGCCAGCAGCCGCAGCAACGCCAGGTATGCGTCGCGGGTCGCCTCCGCCTGGGTCAGGTCCGTAGTGTCCTCGCCCAGGTGGTCGATCGTCACCAGCCGGCCGTCGCTGATGAGCTCACGAGTGGCGCGGACCGCGTCCGCCCCGGTCTCGCCGGCCACGAAGCGCCGCACCACCCCTCGGGAGATGGGCGCGTCGGAGACGACCCCCTTGATCCGGTCGCTGCGCGACACGGACAGCAGAACTCGGCGGATCACGCGGCCTCCTTGCTCGGCAGCTGTGCCGACACCTGCCTACGACTGACTACCGGTGCGCCCAGGCTACGGCGTCCGGCGTTGCAACGTCGCGGCTCCCAGCACCAGGATCGCCACGATGAACGCGGCCACCACGGCGATGTCCCGCCAGAACGTCGACGTGAGCGTCGTACTCGCCTGCAGCACCCGCATCGCGTCCACCGCGTACGTCAGCGGAAGCACGTCACCGACCAGCTCGAGGAAGCGCGGGAGCATCGAGCGGTCGCCCAGCAGCCCGCACAGCAGCAGCTGCGGGATGATCAGCGCCGGCATGAACTGGACCGCCTGGAACTCGGTGCGGGCGAAAGCGCTCAGCAGCAGTCCCATCGACGAGCCCAGCACTGCCACCAGGACTGCCACCAGCACCACCGCCAGGACCGGACCGGTGATGTCCATGCCCAGCAGCCCGAAGGCCACCGCTCCCACCACCGCCGCCTGGACCGTCGCCGCCAGCCCGAACGCGATGCCGTAGCCGAGCAGGAAGTCCAGCTTGCCGACCGGCAGGGCCAGCAAGCGTTCCAGCGTGCCGCCCGAGCGCTCACGGAGCGTCGCCACCGACGTCACCAGGAACATGATGATCAGCGGGAAGATCCCGAGCAGCAGCGGTCCCCAGTGGTCGAAGACACCCGGCGACGACGCGAAGATCCAGTCCAGCAGCGCCATGATCCCGGTCGGGGCGAGGAGCAGCAGCGCGATCGTGCGCGGGTCGTGCCGCAGCTGGGTCAGCACCCGTCGGGTGGTCGCTGACAGGATCCGAGGGTTCACGGTGCCACCTCGCCCGGCGGCTCCACGATCGCGAGGAACGCCTGCTCCACGTCCGCCGCTCCGGTGACGGCCAGCAACCCAGCCTCGGTGTCGTCGGCCACCAGGTCGCCGTCGCGGATCAGCAGCAGCCGGTCGCAGCGGGTCGCCTCGTCCATCACGTGCGACGACACCAGCAACGTGCACCCGGCGTCGGCCAACCGGTGGAACATCGACCACAGGTCGCGGCGCAGCACCGGGTCCAGGCCGACCGTCGGCTCGTCCAGGACCAGCAGCTCAGGGCTCCCCAGCAGGGCCGTCGCCAGGCTGACCCGGCTGCGCTGGCCGCCGGAGAGCTGGTCCACCCGCGTCCCCGCGTACGCCTGCAGGTCCACGCTCGTCAGCACCCGCTCCACGTCACCCGCCGGGGCACCCACCACGGCTGCGAAGTACGTCAGGTTCTCGCGCACCGTGAGGTCCGTGTAGACCGCCGGCGCCTGCGTGACGTACCCGATCCGGTGGCGCAGCTCGGGCGACCCGGCCGGCAGCCCGAGCACCTCCACCGTGCCGGTTACCTTCGCCTGCACCCCGACCAGCGCCCGCATCAACGTCGTCTTGCCGCCGCCGCTCGGGCCGAGCAGGCCCGTCACCTCACCGCGCTTCACGTCGAACCTCAGCCCGTGCAGGACCTCGCGCTTGCCGCGTACCACTCGCAGGCCGGCGATCCGAACGGCCGGTTCCCGCTCGCCCTGCACGGCCTTCGTCATGCGGGATCCGCGGCGGCAGCGAGGTTGAGCCGCGCGAAGGCCAGCGCCTCGGCTAGGTCCGCCTCGCGGTCGGCCCGGTTCGCCGCCCGCCGCGTGGACACCTCGAGCACCACCGTGCCGGTGAACCCGCGCCGGGCCAAGAGCTCCAGTACCTGCGCGCAGGGCTGCCCTCCGCGGCCAGGGACGAGGTGCTCGTCACGGTTCGAGCCCGAGCCGTCCGCCAGGTGCAGGTGCGCCAGCCGGTCCCCCAGTGCGCTCAGCATCTCCACCGCGTCGGACCCGCTCACCGCGGTGTGCGACAGGTCGAGAGTCACATGCTCGTAGTCGGCGCGGCTGGGGTCCCAGTCCGGGGCGTACACCTCGGCCTCCCGGCCGGCGGCCTTCCACGGGTACATGTTCTCGACGGCGAAGACGACCTCCGTCTCCTCTTCCATCCGCGCCACGCCCTCGACGAAGGCCTTCGCGTAGTCGCGCTGCCAGCGGAACGGCGGGTGCACCACGACGGTCGTCGCACCGAACGCCTCAGCGGCGTCCTTGGAGCGGATCAGCTTGCCCCACGGCTCGGTCCCCCAGACCCGTTGGGTCACGAGCAGGCAGGGTGCGTGCAGGGCGAGGACGGGTACGCCGTAGTGGTCGGACAGTCGCCGGACGGCCTCGACCTCCTGGCTCAGCGCGTCCGTGGACACCATCAGCTCGACACCGTCGTACCCCAGCCGCGCAGCGATCTCGAACGCCGCGGCCGTCGACTCCGGGTACGTCGAGGAGGTCGACAGCGCCACCTTCGCCGCGGGTACCCGGACGACAGCCACGTCCTCCAGGGTAGTGCGCCCCTGCGACGCACTTGATGATCACGATTGAGCCACGGTGCCGACCTTGGATCCCGCGACAGCCCTACGACGGCGCAGCATGACGGGGCGGCGGCCGCGATCGCGTTTGTCGCCTCCGAGCGGGAGCACATGGCCAAGGCACGCGCATGGGACGCCACCGTTCGAGTCGGCTGGTCGCAGGCACCGGAGCCCTCCTCCTCGCCATCACCGCGGCCGTGGCCTGAACGACCGCCGCATCAGCCGCAACGATCGTGGCCCACCCCACCAAGACACTCGCCGGCATCGCCGCGAACTCTCGCGAGTATCGGTCCCTGCTCGCCGCAGCGGGTCACCACCTCGCAGGTCCTCGGCCGCTCGACAGATCAGCCGCCTTGAATCGGCCGTCCGTCTCGAGCATTCATGTCAGCGGCCCCGCGCTCACCTACGTGGACGACAACTTCGGCGGCGAGAACGTGCTTGCTCGAGACCTCCAGCGGGACCGTGCTCAACGCCCAGGCGCCGGTGTGGGCTGCAACCTAAAGCCACGGCTGTCTCCGGACGGCAATACCGCGCTATCCATCCTCTACTTCAACCAGGACTGCACGGGCTCCGCGATCTTGTTCAACGCACAGATGGACGGAATGACAGGGATGGAGCTCGCGACTGCCCCCGCGAACGCGTATTTCGAACTGCCCAACTTCAGTCCGGAAGGCTTGACGGTGCTCTACACGCTGGTCCAGGACGACTCGGCCGGGAACTCGAACCTCAATGCCAACTACCTCGGCATCATGACGGTTGCCGGCGACCACATCTCGACCCTTTCGGCGACCGGTCTCTCGATCTACTCCCCGGAGCTGCCGGCCTGGTCGCCGGACGGACTCCACCTCTCGTACCAGTACGACAAGGGCGTCGGTACCTACCGCAACCACGGGATCGCCACGATCAACGCCGACGGGTCCGGAAAGCATCCTGTCGGGCACTGCCGCCCCCGGAACCTCAGCATTCATCAGCTCGTGGTCGCCCGACGGGACCGAGATCTTCTACGACGCGGCGCTGCGTAGCACCACGACGGGCATCTACTCCCCGGTTCCCTTTACGCGACCGACACCACCGGCACCTACCGCAGCACCGTCGTCGCAGGAACGTCAGCGCACTGGTAACCGGCACCGTTCGTCACCGGCCCTGGTCCGTCAACCGGGTCTG
>JANYIP010000046.1 GCA_025361995.1 Streptomycetales bacterium
GGGGCGAGCCGCAGACCGTACAGCGCGTTGCGCGAGCCCAGGAGCAGTGCGGTGAACGTTCCGGCCAGGGCTGATCCGCCGCCGCCCAGGACCCCGACGAGCGCGAACTGCGAGGCCCCGGTGAACGCCAGCACCGACAGCGCGCAGGCCTGGAGCACGGACAGGCCCGACGTCGTCGCGAGGGCTCCGAAGGAGACACCGTACGTGCCGACCGCGACCCCGACCCCCGCGGACTTGGCGAGTACCGCCCGACGACGCGCCGGCCAGCTCGTGGGGTCGCTCACCGGCGGCCGTCGCCCCTGCTGGGAGGGCGGGCGTCGGTTCCCGGTCCGACCGATGCGGCCAGCCACTCCACCAGCGGTGACGCCGCCCGCCAGGTGTCGCGGACGACCGTCGCTGCCTTTGCCGTGTTCAGCCAGGGGGCCGGCTCCCAGCTGCGCGAGGCGACCAGCGAGCGGTGCCGCAGGAGCTCGAGCCGCGGGTGGTCCGGTGGCGTTCCCCGCGGGCGGGTGGCCAGGCGGTCGCCGCCGATCTCGAGGCCGGCGTCCCGGGTCTGGGCGACGACACGCTCGAGCTCGGCGCCGGCCGGCGCGTCGACCACGTCGCGGTAGCGCTGGATCTGCTGCCCCTGCGGGGCGTACCAGCCGCCTCCGACGAACAGCCCGTCGGCGGAGATCTGCACGTACAGACCGACGGCGTCGCCCACCTCGACGAAACCGCCCTGGTGGTCCTTGTACGGCGTCTTGGTCTTGCTGAAGCGCACGTCCCGGTAGGGCCGGAACGCGTGCCCGGTGCCGAACTCGGGCTCCAGGTCGGCGAGCAGGTCGAGCATCGGCTGGCGGACCGCGGTGTCGTAGGCGACCTTGTGGCTGGTCCAGTACGCCTTGGAGTTGTCTGCGGCGAGGCCCTCGTAGAAAGCCAGGCCCTCGTCGGGGAAGCCGGTGAAGGCGGTCACGGGTGAGTCCCTTCGGCCAGGTCGGTGTGCAGCCTGACCTGGTCGATGACGATCGAGCCGTCGCCGTCGAGGTCCAGCTGCCTGGTCGAGGCGTCGGCGGCCCAGCCGGCGGTGGCGAAGAGTCCCTGGGCCGCCTCGTCGGAGGCGTCGAGCCAGATCGTGGCCCGGGTGAATCCGGCGCCGCGCAGGAAGTCGACCGACGCCGAGAGCAGCCGGCTGCCGTGTCCTTGCCGGCGGTGCGCGGGGTCCACCACGAAGGTGAAGATCTCGGCGTCCGTGCTCGCCTCGGCGTCGTCGTCCTCGCCAGGGCCCATGGTGGCGCCGGCCACGACCGTCTCCGCATCGCAGGCGACCAGGACCCGGTGCCGGTACGTCGGGGGCCGCACCGTCGCCTCGCCCCACGCGGTCGCAAAGGCTGCACGCTCGTCAAGGAGGCCGTCGAGCACCGCCGCGGGCAGCACGTCGACGTACGCCGTCCGCCAGGTGGCGACCTGCAGCGCCGCGAGCACCTCGGCGTCCGTCTGCCGGGCGGGGCGCACGCTGACATCGGCCATGTGCCCGACCCTAGAGCAGACGCCCGACCCTGGAGCAGGTGCCCGGCGCGGCTGGCAAGGGCTGTCGCAGCGGGCAACTACGCTGGCGCCGAACCCGTCCGGAGCGAAGGAGACCAGCTGTGCCGACCGAGTCCGCGACCGAGGAAGCGACCGCAGAAGCGAGCGCAGAAGCCGCCGAGAGCGCCGACGCGATCCGGTTCCGCAGCGACATGACGGTCGAGCTCGTCAAGTCCAGCGCGCACGACTCCGACGTGGTCTTCGCGGCCCGGGTCTCCACCGCCGGCGAGCAGTCGCTGGAGGCAGTGGACGAGGACGCGGCGCGCAGCAAGGGCCTGATCGGCTACCTGATGCGGGCCCGGCACGGCAGCCCGTTCGAGCACAACTCGATGACCTTCTTCGTCGAGGCGCCGATCTTCGTGTTCCGCGAGTTCATGCGGCACCGGATCGCGTCGTACAACGAGGAGTCCGGCCGGTACAGGCAGCTCAACCCGGTCTTCTACGTGCCGTCGGTCGAGCGCAGGCTGGTCCAGGAGGGCAAGCCGGGCGCGTACGACTTCGTCGAGGGCACCCCCGAGCAGTACGACGTGGTCGTCACCCAGACGCAGCAAGCCTGCCGCCAGGCGTACGCGGCGTACCTAGCGATGCTCGACGCCGGCGTGGCCCGCGAGGTGGCCAGGGGCGTGCTGCCGGTGGCGACGTACTCGTCGATGTACGTCACGGTCAACGCCCGCTCGCTGATGAACTTCCTATCGCTGCGGACCAAGCGCGAGGGCTCGCACTTCCCGTCGTACCCGCAGCGCGAGATCGAGATGGTGGCCGAGCTGATGGAGGTCGAGTGGGCCCGGCTGATGCCCATCACGTACGCCGCGTTCGAGGCCGGCGGCCGGGTTTCCCCGTGAGATCCGCGTAAACTCGTCCTATGCCTGCGACCGTGCCCGCCGAGATGCTCGCAGCGGCACCCTTCGGCCGGGTCCTGACCGCGATGATCACTCCGTTCCGGCCCGACGGCGGCCTCGACGTCGACGGCGCGCAGCGGCTGGCGACCCACCTGGTCGACGCTGGCAACGACGGTCTGGTGCTCAACGGCACCACCGGGGAGTCGGCGACGACCACGGACGCCGAGAAGGACGCGCTGCTGCGGGCGGTCCTCGAGGCGGTGGGCACCCGGGCGTACGTCATCGCCGGGGCCGGCAGCAACGACACCGCGCACAGCATCGAGCTGGCCTACGCCGCCGAGAAGGCCGGCGCGCACGGGCTGCTGCTGGTCACTCCGTACTACAACAAGCCCCCGCAGACCGGCCTGATCGCCCACTTCACTGCGATCGCCGACGCCACCGAGCTGCCAGTCATGCTGTACGACATCCCGCACCGCACCGGGGTGGCGATCGAGACCGAGACCCTGCTGCGCCTCGCCGAGCACCCCCGGATCGTGGCCAACAAGGACGCCAAGGGTGACATCGCCGGTGCCTCCGCGGTGCTGGCCGGCAGCGACCTCGCGTACTACAGCGGCGACGACGTGCTCAATCTC
>JANYIP010000048.1 GCA_025361995.1 Streptomycetales bacterium
GGCACCGACTTGAACATCTCGACCCGCGCCTCCTCGACGTACGTCAGGAACTGCACGTTGTTGACGTGCCCGTAGGCGTCCATGTCCGACCAGCGCATGGCCACGTGCGCGGTGAAGCGTCCCATCGCCGGGCTCCTGGCCTAGCCGCGGGTGAGCTTGCGGTAGGTGGCGCGGTGCGGGCGGGCCGCGTCCGCGCCGAGCCGCTCGACCTTGTTCTTCTCGTACGACTCGAAGTTGCCCTCGAACCAGAACCACTGCGAGTCGCCCTCGTACGCGAGGATGTGCGTGGTCACCCGGTCGAGGAACCACCGGTCGTGGGAGATCACCACGGCGCAGCCGGGGAACTCGAGCAGCGCGTTCTCCAGGCTGCCCAGCGTTTCCACGTCGAGGTCGTTGGTCGGCTCGTCGAGGAGCAGCAGATTGCCCCCCTGCTTGAGCGTCAGGGCCAGGTTGAGCCGGTTGCGCTCCCCACCGGAGAGCACGCCAGCCGGCTTCTGCTGGTCGGGACCCTTGAAGCCGAACGCGCTCACGTACGCCCGCGATGGCATCTCCACCTGGCCCACCTTGATCCAGTCGAGGCCGTCGGACACCACCTCCCACAGCGACTTCTTCGGGTCGATCCCACCGCGGCCCTGGTCCACGTACGAGATCTTGACCGTCTCGCCGATCTTGACGGTGCCGTCGTCCGGGGTCTCCTCGCCGATGAGCATCTTGAAGAGGGTGGTCTTGCCCACGCCGTTCGGCCCGATGACGCCGACGATGCCGTTGCGCGGCAGGCTGAACGACAGCTTGTCGATCAGGAGCCGGTCGCCATATCCCTTGGACAGCTTGTCCGTCTCGACCACGATGGCGCCGAGCCGCGGGCCGGGCGGGATCTGGATCTCCTCGAAGTCCAGCTTCCGGGTCTTCTCGGCCTCGGAGGCCATCTCCTCGTAGCGGGCCAGCCGCGACTTGCTCTTGGCCTGCCGGCCCTTGGCGTTGGAGCGGACCCAGTCGAGCTCCTCCGCGAGCCGCTTCTGCCGCTTGAGGTCCTTGGCGCCCTCGACCTTGAGCCGCGACTGCTTCGTCTCGAGGTACGTCGAGTAGTTGCCCTCGTAGGGGTACGCCCGGCCGCGGTCGAGCTCGAGGATCCACTGCGCCACGTTGTCCAGGAAGTACCGGTCGTGGGTGACGGCGACCACCGTGCCCGCGTACTTCTCCAGGTGCTGCTCGAGCCACTGGACCGACTCGGCGTCGAGGTGGTTGGTCGGCTCGTCGAGGAGCAGCAGGTCCGGGGCCTCCAGCAGCAGCTTGCACAGGGCCACCCGGCGCTTCTCGCCACCCGACAGGAGCGACACGTCGGCGTCGCCGGGCGGGCAGCGCAGCGCGTCCATCGCCTGCTCGAGCTGGGAGTCGAGGTCCCAGGCCTGCCGGTGGTCGAGCTTTTCCTGCAGGTTGCCCATCTCGGACAGCAACGTGTCGTAGTCGGCGTCGGGGTCGGCCAGCTCGGCGGAGATCTCGTTGAACCGGTCGAGCAGGCCCTTGGTCTCGGCCACACCGTCCTGGACGTTCTCCAAGACGGTACGCGTCTCGTCGAGGTGCGGCTCCTGCTCGAGGAACCCGACTGTGTACCCCGGGGACAGCAGCGCCTCCCCGTTTGAGGGCGTGTCCAGCCCCGCCATGATGCGCAGCACGCTCGACTTGCCAGCGCCGTTGGGACCGACGACGCCAATCTTCGCGCCCGGCAAGAACGCCAGGGTCACGTTGTCGAGGATGACCTTGTCGCCGTGCGCTTTGCGCGCCTTGTACATCGAATAAATGAACTCCGCCATGGCACGAGAGCCTAATGGGCCTGGCTCCCCCGCCTGGCCGCACCGCCGCGGGGGCGCCCGCAGCCATCACGCCGCTGCGACCGCTTCAGCGACCTCGGCATCCGCGTTGCGCGCGACGACCGGGTCGGTCGGCTCCGTTCCGAGCTCGGGGGCCACAGCGAGCGGCTCCCGCGCGATCGACTCCGCAAGCTCGTCTGCTGCGGAGCGGCCCGCCTGCTCGACCGGCCTGGCCTGGGTACGGGTGAACGCAGCGATGCCCCGGCTGAGGTCATGGCCGGCGGCCACCGCCTCGAGCTCCACGGCTGTCCCCGACCGGCCGTCCTCGGCAGACCACTGACGCATCCGGAGCCGTCCCGTCACGATGACCGGCTCCCCCTTGGAGAACGAGCTCGCCGCATGCTCGGCCAGCTGGCGCCAGCAGACAACCGTGACGAAGATCGTGTCCGCATCGGCCCAGCCCTTGCCCCGCTCGAAGCGCCGGGTCGTCGAGGCGATCCGAAAGCTCGCGATGGGCACCCCGTCACGGCTGCGGGTCGACCGGATCTCGGTGGCGATATTGCCGACGAACGTCACGTGCGTCTCGTTCATGCGAGCGCTCCTCCCAGGCCCCCCGTCGGGGCCGACGAGGCAACGTTGCCCACTCCACCGACGAGGCGGCAGCCCCAGCCGGTGACCTGGGGACAACTTCGGCACGACCCAGCCTGTGGACAGACGTATCAGAAACCCGCGCCACCGACTCAGGACCACGTGCGAGCCACCAGCAGCGTCCTCGATCATGCGGGCGGCCATCCTCCAGCCTGCGCCGAGGCCAGGCTTTCGGCCCCTCGTTCACTCCTGCCTCATCAGGCACAATGGGCGTCACGACCCGACCGTGACCTCGAGGGGACCTGCATGGGCGAAGACCCGAGCGCTCTCGTCGCTGCCGCGGCCGCGGGCGACTCGCTCGCCTGGAACGCGATCGTCGAGCAGTACACCGGACTGCTCTGGTCCATCGCGCGCGGCTACCGGATGAGCACGGCCGACTCGGCCGACGCCGTCCAGACCACCTGGCTGCGTCTGGTGGAGCACCTCGACCGGATCGACGACCCCAGCCGCCTGCCGGGCTGGCTGGCCACCACGGTGCGCAGGGAGTGCCTGCGTACCTTGCGTCGCTCCAAGCGTGAGCAGCCCTCCTTCGATGACGAGGGACTCCCCGACGTCGTCGACGACGCCGCCCCGCTGGACGCAGCACTGCTCAACGACGAGCGTGACGCTGCCCTCTGGCGCGCCCTCGAACAGATGCCCGAACGGTGCCGCCTCCTGATCCGCGTACTGATGGCGTCCCCGCCACCCAGCTACGCCGAGGTCGCTGCGGCGCTCGACATGCCGATCGGAAGCATCGGGCCCACCCGCCAGCGTTGCCTGGACCGCCTCCGCCGCCTCGCCGAGGTGGATGGCGCGCTCGTTGATCCGGCGCCGCCTGGAGGTGGGGGACGATGAACGACACAGATGACGACCAGCTGATCGCGCGGCTACGCGGGTTGGCCGAGCAGGCAGACCCGCCACCGGAGCTGGTCCTTGAGGCGGCTCGTGCCGCCTTCCTCATGCGCCGCATCGACGCCGAGCTCGCCGAGCTCGTGCTCGACTCCGCGGTGGATGCCGGCCCGGTCCTGGTACGCAGCACGGACGAGGACACCGTCCGGATGCTCTCCTTCGAGACGGACACAGTGTCGATCGAGGTGCAGGTCACCGAGGCCGACGGGTCACGCTCGCTGCTCGGGCTGGTGTCCGGTGCGTCCGGCCCGGTCGAGGTCGAGACCTCCCACGGCCGCAGCACGGTCACCTTGGACGTGCTCGGACGCTTCTCCGTCAGCGAGGTACCCCCAGGTACGGTCCGGCTGCACCTGACCGCCGAGAACGGCACCCCTGTGACCACCAGCTGGGTGAGCCTGTAGCCGCTCAGCACTCAGCCGACTAGCCACCAACGCACGTGCGCCGCAGCCCCAGGGCTGCGGCGCACGTTTCGTGCGGCTGGGTGTCGGCAGAGCTAGCAGGAGATCAGATCAGGCCAGCGCGTACGGCGAAGGCGACCGCGTGCGACCGGTTGCGCAGCTCCAGGCGTGAGGTCAGCTCGTGGATGGCGCTCTTGATCGTGCTCTCCGAGTACGCGAGCTCGCCCGCGATCTCGGCCGTGGAGTAGCCGTCGGCCAGCAGTCGCAGCACCCGCAGCTCGCGATGGCTCAGCGAGCGCGCCGGCGTGCCACCACGAGCACCCCCGCCGCCCTCAGCGGAACGGCCGCCTGGACCCACGTGGTTGAACAGGCGACCGAGCAGGTCCGCCGGAAGCGAGCCGTCGCCGGCCGCCGCCACCCGGACAGCGTCAGCCAGCCGCTCGTTCGTGGCCTCCCGGCGACGGACGATCACGCACGCTCCAGCCTCGACGGTCGCCAGCAGTGCGGCCCCGTCGATCTCGCCGACCATCGCCACGACTCGGGAGCGACCGCCGGCGTGGACGGCCTCGACGCGGCGGAGCTGGTCGCAGGTCATGGTGTCCGCCGCGACGACGACCACGTCGGGGGTTCGGTCGCTGCTCCACGGCAGCAGGTCGAACTCGTCGCTGTGGCGGAGCTGTCCGAGCACCCCGGCGTAGGTCACGGGGTCGTCGGCCAGCACGCTGACGGCGGTACGCACCATTGCAGTCGTCCTTTCGGGCGCGACGCAGGTCGCGCGGCTCTCAGTGGTGACCTGTAGTGATCGGCGAGTCGAGTCCGTCGCAGGAAAGGGGCGCTCCCCTGGATGCGCCCCTTTCCTGCCCCC
>JANYIP010000093.1 GCA_025361995.1 Streptomycetales bacterium
GCCGTGTACGCCTCGTCGCGCGCCAGGTTGCGCACGAACGCGGTCTGGGCGACGGTCTGCGCGTCGCGGCCGATCGTCTGGTAGTGATGCGACCAGTCGACGCTCAGGCCGAGGTGGCGCCACAGCGCCTCGAACTGCTGCTCGTCCTCGGCGGTGAGCCGCACGCACAGCTCGACGAAGTTCCGGCGGCTGATCGGCTGCTGGTCGGCGGCGCGGACGCTCTTGCCGTCGGCGCCCTCGAACGGTGGGGTGTACCCCTCGATGTACGGCAGCGACGGGTCGCAGCGCACGCCGAAGTAGTTCTGCACGCGGCGCTCGGTCGGCAGGCCGTTGTCGTCCCACCCCATCGGGTAGAAGACCTCGCGCCCGCGCATCCGCTGGTAGCGGGCGATCGTGTCGGTGTGCGTGTACGAGAAGACGTGGCCGACGTGCAGCGAGCCGCTGGCCGTCGGCGGGGGAGTGTCGATCGAGTAGATCTCGGCGCGCACCTTGGACCGGTCGAACCGGTAGGTCCCCTGGTCCTCCCACACTGCCGCCCAGCGGTCCTCGATGCCGTCGACGGAAGGCTTCTCGGGGAGCTGGGGGCGGTCCATGAGGAGCAATTCTACGGATCACCGCCCGCCTCGCCGCGCCACGTAGACTCCCCGCCCGTGACCGTACCCGTGACCCCCACGAGCCTGGCTGACGTCGAGGCGGCGCTGGCGGCCCGCTGGCCGGAGTCCCATCTCGACCCGTCCCTGGACCGGATCCGCGACCTGATGGACACCTTGGGCGACCCGCAGGGCTCGGTCCCGGTGATCCTGATCGCCGGCACCAACGGGAAGACGTCGACCGCACGCATGATCGACTCGGTGCTCCGCAGCTTCGGTCTGCGGGTCGGGCGCTACACCAGCCCGCACCTGGAGTCAGTCACCGAGCGGATCAGCCTCGACGGCGACCCGCTCCCGGCCGACAAGCTCGTGCAGGCCTACGTCGAGATCGCGCCGTACCTGGAGCTGGTCGACGGCCGCCACGAGCACCCGCTGTCGTACTTCGAGACGCTCACCGCGCTGGCGTACTCGATCTTCGCGGACGCCCCGGTCGACGTGGCCGTGGTCGAGGTGGGCATGGGCGGGACCTGGGACGCGACCAACGTGGTGACCGCCCAGGTGGCCGTGGTGATGCCGATCGGGCTGGACCACCAGGCGTACCTGGGCGACACGATCGCCGAGATCGCCGGTGAGAAGGCAGGGATCATCGCCGCCGGCGCGGTGGCGATCCTGGCCCAGCAGCCGCTCGAGGCGGCCGAGGTGCTCCTGCGCCGGGTCGCCGAGGTCGGGGCGAGCGTCGCCCGCGAGGGTCTGGAGTTCGGCGTGGTCTCCCGCACGCTCGCGGTGGGTGGCCAGCTGCTGGACCTGCGGGGACTGGGCGGCGAGTACGACGGTATCCACCTCACTTTGCTCGGGGGCCACCAGGCGCACAACGCGGCGGTCGCGCTGGCAGCTGTGGAGGCCTTCCTCGGCGGGGGTACCGGTCAGCTGGACATCGACGCGATCCGGACCGGCTTCGCGGCGGCCACCTCGCCTGGCCGCCTCGAGGTCGTACGCCGGGGTCCGACGGTGCTCATCGACGCGGCGCACAACCCGGACGGGGCCCGAACGCTGGCCACCGCCGTGACCGAGGACTACGCCTTCGACCAGCTGGTGGGCGTGATCGCCGTGCTGTCCGACAAGGACGCTCGCGGGCTGCTCGAGGCGCTCGAGCCGGTGCTCTCGCAGGTCGTGATCACCCAGACGTCCTCCCCGCGGGCGCTGGACCCGGACGCCCTCGGCGCGATCGCGGTGGACGTCTTCGGTGCGGACCGGGTGGTCGTGGTGCCCAGGCTCGCCGACGCCATCGCCGACGCGGTCACCCTCGCCGAGGAGTACGGCACGCTGGCCGCCTCCGGCGTACTGGTCACCGGGTCGGTCGTCACGGCCGGCGAGGCCCGCAGCATGCTGGTCCGGAGCTGAGCCGTGCGCGTCCTGTGCTCGAGCGTGCTCTTCTTCGAGGCGCTGGTCGTCGCCCTGGCCGTACCAGCGGGGCTCGCGCTGACCGCCCACCACCACGGCTTGATCGTGTGGGGCGGCCTCGCGCTCGCCGCGGCCTGCCTGCTCGCGGCCGGGCTGCTCCGGACCTCCGCCGGCTACGTGCTCGGCTCGGCGTTGCAACTGGTCGTGCTCGCCAGCGGCTTCCTGCTGCCGGCGATGTTCTTCCTCGGCGCCCTGTTCGGCGGCCTCTGGGTGCTGGCCATCGTGCTGGCCCGCAAGGCCGACAGGTACGCTCACCTGCGCTCCACCCAGCCCGACCCGTGACACCCACCATGTGCCCAACCTTGTGACTAGGAGTAAGTCTGTGTCCGAACGCACCCTCGTCCTCGTGAAGCCCGACGGCGTGGCCCGTGGCCTCGTCTCCGAGGTGCTGGCCCGGATCGAGCGCCGCGGATACACCTTCGTCGCGCTCGAGCTGCGGACCATCACCGCCGAGGTGGCCGGCGAGCACTACGCCGAGCACCGCGGCAAGCCGTTCTTCGACGACCTGGTGGCCTTCATCACCTCGGGACCGCTGCTGGCAGCCGTCGTGGAGGGCCCGGACGTGATCGAGGCCTGGCGCACGATGATGGGTGCGACCAACCCGATCAAGGCCGCCCCAGGCACGATCCGCGGCGATCTGGCGACCGTGATGACCGAGAACATCTCGCACGGGTCGGACTCGCCGGAGTCGGCGGCCCGCGAGATCGGGCTCTTCTTCCCGGGTCTGTAGCACCCCCGGTCTGGCCCTGAGACGGGGTGACGCAGGTCACCAGATCCGCACGGATTTGTCCGAGAGGTTCTGGCCGACGTCACCTGGCCGTTACCATGGGTGGACTCTCCATCAGCTTCCCCCCGGAAGGTCCTCGCTTCCCCATGGCGAACAACATGTCGTTCATCGGCCGGGACATGGCCGTCGACCTCGGTACGGCGAACACCCTGGTGTACGTCCGCGGCCGTGGCATCGTCCTCAACGAGCCGTCCGTCGTCGCGATCAACCAGAACACCGGCGGCATCCTCGCCGTGGGCGCCGAGGCGAAGAAGATGATCGGCCGCACGCCGGGCAACATCGTCGCCATCCGCCCGCTGAAGGACGGCGTGATCGCCGACTTCGACACCACCGAGCGGATGCTGCGCTACTTCATCCAGAAGGTGCACAAGCGCCGCCACCTGGCCAAGCCGCGCATCGTGGTCTGCGTGCCCTCCGGGATCACCGGGGTCGAGCAGCGCGCGGTCAAGGACGCCGGCTATGCCGCCGGGGCGCGCAAGGTCTACATCATCGAGGAGCCCATGGCTGCGGCCATCGGCTCCGGCCTGCCCGTCCACGAGCCCACCGGCAACATGGTGGTCGACATCGGCGGCGGCACGACCGAGGTGGCGGTCATCTCCCTCGGCGGCATCGTGACGGCCCAGAGCATCCGGGTCGGCGGTGACGAGCTGGACAACGCGATCATCCAGTACGTCAAGAAGGAGTACTCGCTGCTGCTGGGCGAGCGCACCGCCGAAGAGATCAAGATGGCGATCGGGTCGGCGTTCCCGATGCCCGACGAGCCGCACGCCGAGATCCGCGGCCGTGACCTCGTCACCGGTCTGCCCAAGACCATCGTGGTCTCCAGCGAGGAGATCCGGAAGTCGCTCGAGGAGCCGGTCAACGCGGTGGTCGACGCGGTCAAGACAACGCTCGACAAGTGCCCGCCCGAGCTGTCCGGCGACATCATGGACCGTGGGATCGTGCTAACGGGTGGCGGCGCGCTGCTCAAGGGCCTGGACGAGCGCCTGCGGCACGAGACGGGCATGCCGATCCACATCGCCGACCGTCCGCTCGACTGCGTAGCGCTCGGCTCGGGCAAGTGCGTCGAGGAGTTCGAGGCCCTGCAGCAGGTCCTCATCTCCGAGCCCCGGCACTGATCTGGTCGTCGGCTGCGGCCGGCGGGCGAGCAGTGCCTGTGACGCCTGCAGCACCTGTGAAGCCTGAAGCCGTCGGAGAGGTCTGGCTGTCCGCATGAGGGATTCGCGCCGTACGCGGGCGGTCCTCGTCGTGCTCCTGCTGGCATCGCTCACGCTCATCGCCCTCAACGGCAACTCCGGGCCCGGCCGCGAGCTGCGTTCGGCCGCTGGAGCCGTCTTCGGCCCGGTCCAGCGGGTGGCCGCCAGCGCCTTCCGACCGATCCACAACTTCTTCGGCGGCATCGGCAAGAACGACCAGGCGAAGATCGACGCGCTGGAGAAGGAGAACGACGCCCTGCGGCTGGCCGAGCGCAGCTCGCAGTACGCCCAGTGCCGGGCCGGCGAGCTGGACGCGCTGCTGCGCATCGCCGGGCTGGGGCAGTACACGATCAAGGCAGCGCAGGTGATCGCGGTCGGCCCGCGTCAGGGCTTCGCCTGGACGGCCGAGATCGACGCCGGCGCGCTCGACGGGCTGAAGGTCGGCATGACAGTCATCAACGGCGACGGACTGGTCGGACGGCTCAAGACTGTCTCCGGGTCCACCTCGACCGTGCTGCTGACCATCGACCCGTCGTTCAACGTCGGCGCCCGCGTCGAGAAGAGCATCGAGATCGGCTTCGTCGGCGGTGAGGGTACCGACCCCATGCAGGTCCAGATGCTGAGCGGGCAGGCCGTGCTCAAGCCGGGCGACCGGCTCGTCACCGACACCAGGGCGGGCTCGACCTTCGCCGGCGGGATCCCGATCGGCTCACTGCTGGAGGTACGCGGCACCGTCGGTTCGCAGACGCGGTACGCCACCCTCAAGCCGTACGTGAACTTCACCTCGCTGGATGTGGTCGGGGTGATCGTGCTGGACCCGCGTACCGACCCGAGGGACTCGGTGCTGCCGCCGAAGCCGACCCCGGGCGCCGCGCCGGTCAGCGTCACCTGCGGGTCGCCGAGCGTGAGCGTGGCCGCGAACCCCCCTGCCGCGCCGAGCACGTCCCCCAGCCCGAGCCACACCCCGTGACGTACGGCCGGGTCCTGCTGGTGGCGCTGCTCCTCGCCACGGCGGCGGTGGTTCAGACCGCGGTGCTGAGCCGGATCCCCTTCCCCGACGCGACACCCGACCTGGTCCTGCTCGTGGTGGCGGCGCTCGCCCTGGTCCAGGGGCCGACCCGGGGTGCCGTGATCGGTTTCGCCGGGGGACTGTTGCTCGACGTGGTACCGCCCGCGGACGGTGCGGTGGGCCGGTGGGCGCTCGTGCTGTGCCTGGTGGGCTGGTTCGTGGGCCGGGCCAGCGACGCCGTCGAGGGCTCGGTGGTCCTCCCGCTGCTCATCGTGGCCGGTGCGGCGATCGCGGGCCTGGCCGGGTACGCCGTGGTCGGCTGGCTGATCGGCGATGTCCGCGTCATCGGTTCGACGGCGACCACTGTGCTCCCGGTGGCGGTGCTCTACGACATCCTGCTGAGCCCCTTCGTGGTCCCGCTGGTGATGGCGCTGGCTAGACGGTTCGAGGTCACCACGACGTACGCTCGGACGATCCGATGACCGCACCAGGCCGAGCGACGCGTGGGGAGGGGTGCCCGTGAGCGACCGTTCACGGCTGCGCCTCGTGGTCCTCCAGGTGCTCGTGGTCTCGTTGCTGCTAACCCTGGTGGGGCGGCTGTGGTACCTGCAGATCTACTCCGGCGACGAGTACCGCGACCAGGCGACCAACAACCAGGTGCGCAAGGTGCTCACCGAGGCCGTCCGCGGCCAGATCCTCGACGACGAGGGGCGGGCGCTGGTCCGCAACAAGACCTCGCTGGTGGTCTCGGTCGACCGCAGCGTGCTCGACCGGATGAAGCTGGTCAAGGAGCAGGCGGTGCTCTCGGCGCTGGCGGTCAAGCTGAGCACCACGCCGCAGTCCCTGTCCGACCGGATCACCCTCTGCGGCAGCCCGGGGGCCAAGAAGCCGCCGATCTGCTGGAACGGCTCGCCTTTCCAGCCGATCCCGGTGGCCCACGACGTCACGCCGGCCGTCGCGCTGTCGATCCTGGAGGACGCCGAGGACTTCCCGGGAGTCACCGCGGACTTGGAGGCGATCCGCGAGTACCCGATGCCGTTCAAGGCCAACGCCGTCCACATGCTCGGCTACACCGGCAAGGTGACCCAGGACGAGCTCGACGCGTCGGCGGGGTCCGCCAACCCGCTGACCCAGGACGACCAGGTCGGCAAGGCCGGTCTGGAGTTGGAGTACGACCAGTACCTGCGCGGCATCAACGGAGTGAAGTCGCTCGCGATCGACCGAGCCGGGAACGTGACCGGTACCGTGTCGGAGACGGCCGCCATCCCGGGCGACAACCTGGTCACCAACATCGATGCCAAGGTGCAGGCCGTCCTCGAGGCTCAGCTGCAAGCGGCGGTCGACCGCGCGCGCAGCCTCCCGGACCCCAAGAGCAACGGCAACTACAAGGCCGACTCGGCGGCCGGCGTCGTCATGGACGTACGCAACGGCCACATCGTGGCGATGGCCAGCCTGCCCGACTACGACCCGTCGGTCTGGGTCGGCGGGGTCTCGGCCAAGGAGTACGCCCTGCTGAAGGCCACCAGCGCTGGCATCCCGTTGCTGTCGCGGGCGTACCAGGGCGGCTTCGCGCCTGGGTCGACCTTCAAGGTGGTGTCGACGTCAGCGATGCTGCAGAGCGGGCGGTACACCCCGGCCGGTCCGTACCCCTGCCCGTCCTTCCTCAACATCGGGCCGCGGAAGTTCACCAACGCCGAGAACATCGGGCACGGCAACCTGACGCTGACCCGTGCGGTGGAGGTCTCGTGCGACACCGTGTTCTACAAGGTGGCCTTCGCCGAGTGGCTGAGAGACGGCGGGCTCACGCCGGTCGGTCACCCGGCGGACATCTTCATCAACGAGGCACTGGGCTGGGGATTCGGCAAGAAGACCGGCATCGACCTGCCGGGGGAGTCGAGCAGCGTCATCGAGACGCGCGCCTCGCTCGTCGCCAACTGGCAGGCGAACCAGGCGCACGAGTGCCAGCTCGCGGCGACCGGCTACCCCACCCTCGCGAAGACGAACCCGTCGCTGGCGGCGCAGTACCGGGCCTTCGCCCAGGACGCGTGCGCGCCCTCCGGCTCGGTGTACCAGGGTGGTGACGCGGTCAACTTCGTCATCGGCCAGGGCCAGACGCTGACCACCCCGCTCAAGATGGCGCAGATCTATGGCGCGATCGCGAACGGCGGCACGCTCTGGACTCCGCAGGTCGCCAAGGCGGTGCTCGGGCCGGACGGCAAGCTGGTCAAGGAGTTCCCCCCGGTCGCCGAAGGCAGGCTCCCGATCTCGAGGAGCACCTTGGCCTTCCTGCAGAACGCACTGGTCGGGGTCACCACGAGCGGTACGTCGAGGAACCAGTTCGCCACCTTCCCGCTGGCGCAGATCCCGGTCGCGTCCAAGACCGGTACTGCCGAGGTCACCGGCAAGCAGACCACCTCGTGGTTCACCACGTACGCGCCGGCCACCAGCAAGCCGGAGTACGCGATCGTCATGATGGTCAGCCAGGGCGGCTTCGGGTCGACCACCTCGGCCGACTCGGTGCGAGCCGTGTACCAGGCGCTCTTCGGGATCAAGGGCAGCAACCCGCCGGACCCGAAGCTGTCGATCTTGCCGGGCGGCGTGCTGCCGACCAAGCTCCCGGTGATCGCACCGGACGGCACGATCCTCCCGCCGGGCAGCGTGATCCCGGCATCGACGGTGACCTCCACGGCGGCAGGGTCCGCGCTGCCGCCGCTGGGGCCGCCGTCGCCACCGCCGGTGGCCAGCGCGGGGCTCGCACCTGCGTTCGTGGGCGAGCCCCGACGGCAGCGAAGCGGGGGGCCATGACCGTCGGCTACCGCTCGCCGAGCTACGCGTCGCGACGTACCTTCGCCGCCAAGGTCATCGACCGCGAGTCGCCGCTGCGCCGCCTCGACTGGGTGCTCATGCTCGCCGTCGCTGGGCTGCTCGTCATGGGCACCCTGCTCGTGTGGTCCGCCACCCGTCAGCGTCAGCTCGACCTGGGCCTGGACCCGCAGTCGTACCTGCGCAAGCAGATCGTCAACATCACCCTCGGGCTGGTGCTCGGCGGGGTCGTGGCGCTGTTCGACTACCGGTCGCTGCGCGCGTACGCGCCGCTGGTGTACGTCGCGTCGATGCTCGGGCTGATCGCCGTGCTGGCGCCGCACATCGGGGCAACCATCAACGGGTCGCACTCGTGGATCCTGCTTCCGGCCGGCTTCTCGCTGCAGCCGTCGGAGTTCGCGAAGGTCGCGCTGTGCGTCGCGCTACCGATGCTGCTGGCCGAGCGCCGCGACGCCGAGACCGAGCCGCGGCTCAACGACCTGGTGCTGGCGCTCGGGGTCGCGCTCGGGCCGATCGCGCTGATCATGCTGCAGCCCGACCTCGGGACGACGGTGGTCATCGGCTTCGTCATCCTCGGCGTGCTCGCCGTCGCGAACACCCCGACCAAGTGGATGGGGTCGCTGCTGCTGATCGGGGCGGGGGGTACGGCGGCGGCGATCAAGCTCGGCGTGCTGAGCTCGTACCAGGTGAACCGTTTTGCGGTGTTCGCGAACCCGAGCCTGGACCCGCAGGGGGCCGGCTACAACGTCAAGCAGGCCGTGATCGCCATCGGGTCGGGCGGGATGTTCGGCAAGGGGCTGTTCAAGGGGGCGCAGACCAACGGGAAGTTCGTGCCCGAGCAGCAGACCGACTTCGTGTTCACGGTGGCGGGGGAGGAGCTCGGCTTCATCGGGGCCGGGCTTCTCATCGTGCTGCTAGGCATCGTGCTGTGGCGGGCCGGGCGGATCGCGGTGCGCGCGGAGGACCTCTTCGGGACGCTGGTGGCGACCGGGATCGTCTGCTGGTTCACCTTCCAGGCGTTCGAGAACATCGGGATGACGCTGGGCATCATGCCGGTGACGGGGGTACCGCTGCCTTTCGTGTCGTACGGCGGCTCGTCGATGTTCGCCACGATGATGGCGCTCGGCCTGCTCCAGAACGTCCACATGCGCCGCTACGCCTAGCCCCGCCGGCTCGTGAGGGGCGCACCGGGGCTTAGGCTACGGGGGTGC
>JANYIP010000216.1 GCA_025361995.1 Streptomycetales bacterium
GCGATGCATTTGTGCAATTGCACGCTCTTGCCTCGCGGAGCAGCATGGTCGATCTGCGTATGCGTATCTGCGATCTGACGTCCGGCTATCAATGCCAATCCGTCAAGATGCATTTCAGCGCCCTCCCCTTGTTGCGTGACATGCAGGGTGTGGCGAGATACGCGCGCACCGAATGCCAGCGAAGTCGCGTGTCGGATCCGCCAGATGGGAGGATGAGTCGGTGAACCGGCGTCCGTTGATGCTCGGCAACCGGCCGGCCTGGCCGCCGGTGGTCCTCGCGCCCATGGCCGGAATCACCAACGTGGCCTTCCGCCGGCTGTGCCGCGAGTACGGCGCCGGCCTCTACGTGAGCGAGATGGTGACCTCGCGGGCCCTGGTCGAGCGTGACAGTGAGACGCTGCGGATGGTCGGCTTCGCCGCGGACGAGTCGCCGCGGTCCCTGCAGCTCTACGGCGTGGACCCCGGCGTCGTCCGGACGGCCGTACGCATGGTCGTTGACGAGGACCTGGCCGACCACGTCGACCTGAACTTCGGCTGTCCCGTCCCCAAGGTGACGCGCAAGGGCGGCGGCAGCGCCCTGCCGTACAAGCGACGGCTGTTCGCAGCGATCGTCCAGGCGGCGGTCGAGGCCGCCGACGGGCGGGTGCCGGTGACGGTCAAGATGCGCACCGGGATCGACGACGCGCACCAGACCTACCTCGACGCCGGGCGGATCGCGCAGGCCGCCGGCGTCACGTGGGTCTCGTTGCACGGGCGCACCGCCGCCCAGATGTACTCGGGCACCGCCGACTGGCGCGCCATCGCGGCGCTCAAGGCCTCGCTCGACATCCCGGTGCTAGGCAACGGGGACATCTGGGAGGCCGCCGACGCGGTCCGCATGATGGCCGAGACCGGGTGCGACGGCGTCGTGGTCGGGCGCGGTTGCCTCGGCCGGCCCTGGCTCTTCGGCGACCTGGCCGCTGCATTCGATGCCGCGTCTGCTGGCGTGGCCGGCGCAGCGGCGCCCGAGGCCCTCCGACCGGGCCTTGCGCAGGTCGCTCAGGTGATGCGCCGGCACGCCGAGCTCCTCGGTGAAGCGCTCGACGACGAGGGCCGCGGCTGCCGCGACTTCCGCAAGCACGTCGCCTGGTACCTCAAGGGCTTCCGCGTCGGCTCGCAGGCCCGGTCTGCGCTGGCGTTGGTCTCCTCGCTTGCTGAGCTCGACGAAATGCTCGGCGGGCTCGACCTCGACCAGGCGTACCCGGACGACGTCCTGGGGGCCCCCAGGGGGCGTACAACCGGCGTACGCGGGGTGTCGCTGCCTGACCGCTGGCTGGACGATCCCGAGGCGGACGGCGTCCCCGTCGGTGCCGAGCTGGCGTACTCCGGCGGATAGGGCCAACCACCGTGCGCGGCCCGCGGCGAGGGAACCGTTCTGGTCCCGAGGTCGTCTACCAGGCAGCGGTCGGCGCGCGTCCAGCCAGCCCGCAGAACTCGTCGAGATCATTCGGTTTGGACGGGTCACGACGTCGGGAAGGATGCCTCGGTGCTCGACACCACTGCTCCCTCAACACTCGTGACCCTCGACTTCTGGGCTGACCTGGCGTGCCCATGGTGCTACGTCGGGAGCCGTCGGCTGGCGCTGGCCGTGGCGCACGAGCCTGACGGCTCCGTCGGGGTCCGCT
The DNA here is from genome assembly GCA_025361995.1 of Streptomycetales bacterium. Taxonomy (GTDB): domain Bacteria; phylum Actinomycetota; class Actinomycetes; order Prado026; family Prado026; genus JANYIP01. The sequence goes on from JANYIP010000216.1 coordinate 1,665, forward strand.
GGCGCTCGTTCCAGCTGCACCCGGGCCTGCCTGACAGCGGCGCCGACGCCTTCTCGCTCGCCGAGGCCGACCGCGTGGCTGTGCTCAAGGCGCGCGTCAGCGCCATCGGTCGCGAGGTCGGCATCGGTTTCCTGGACGGTCCGCTCGAGGTCGCTCCGGACACGTCGCTCGCCCAGCGGGCTGTGCTGCTCTACGACGGTGAACCTCGCCAGCGGGCCGTCTCGGCCGCCCTCTACGCCGCCCACTTCGAGCGCGGCCTCGACATCACCAGCCTGGACGTAGTCGTTGACGTGGCCGGCCGCGCGGCGGGGGACCGGGCGGACCGGGTCCGGGCCCGGCTCGCGTCCGGCGAGGGCGAGACCGAGCTGGCCGCCGACCTTCTCGAGGCTCGGCTGATCGGCGTCAGCGCCGTCCCGACATACGTCGTGGGTGGACGAATCGCCGTCCAGGGCGCGCAGGAGGTCGAGGTCCTGCGGGCACTCATCGCGCAAGGGCGGCGCACGTCCGACTAGTGGCTGGCGGCCGGTAGGTTCAGCCGTGTGACCGACCGGTACGACGACTCCTCCTCCGAGCGCTGGGTCGAGGAGCCGACGAAGCGGCCGGGGCGTACGTCCTTCGGGCGGGACCGGGCCCGCGTCCTGCACAGCGCGGCGCTGCGGCGGCTGGCCGGCAAGACCCAGGTCGTGGTCGCGGGTGAGTCGGACTTCCCGCGGACCCGGCTCACCCACTCGCTCGAGGTCGCCCAGATCGGTCGCGAGCTCGGCGAGGTGCTCGGCTGCGACCCCGACGTCGTGGAGGTCGGCTGCCTCGCGCACGACCTCGGGCACCCGCCGTTCGGGCACAACGGCGAGCAGGCCCTCGACGAGATATCGCAGGCGTGCGGGGGCTTCGAGGGCAACGCGCAGACTCTGCGCGTCCTGACCCGGCTCGAGGCCAAGACCTTCGCGCCCGCCGGGGGGCCCGATCCTGGGCGCAGCGTCGGCCTCAACCTGACCCGGGCCAGCCTCGACGCCGCGACCAAGTACCCGTGGTTGCGCACTGCTGGGCCGGCGGGCTCGGGGACGTACTCGGCCAAGTACGGCGCCTATGGCGACGACCGTGAGGTCTTCGACTGGCTGCGGCTCGGCGCGACTCCCGGGCGGCGCTGCCTGGAGGCGCAGGTCATGGACTGGGCCGACGACATCGCGTACTCGGTGCACGACGTCGAGGACGCGGTGCACGCCGGCTACCTGCAGCTCGCCCGGCTCGACTCCGCCGACGATCGCGCGGAGGTGGTGACGATGGCGGTGGCGCTCTATGCCGCGGGCGCCCCTGGAGCCGGCGCCGCCGAGGCCGACGCGGCGCTCACCCGGCTGCAGGCTGAGCCCTTCTGGCCGGCGGCCTATGACGGGTCGATGCGGTCGCTGGCGGCGCTGAAGGACATGACCAGCCAGCTCATCGGCCGGTTCGCGCGAGCTGCCGAGGACGCCACCCGGGCGCTCTGCGGCCCCGAGCCGCTCGCTCGCTACGCGGCCGACCTCGAGATCCCGCGTGAGGCGCGGCTCGAGTGTGCCGTCCTCAAGGCGGTGGCCGGCGTGTACGTGATGAACAGGCAGGGCGCCCAGGCCGAGTACGCCCGCCAGCGCGACCTCGTGGGCTCGCTCGCACAGGCCGTCCTGGCCGCCGCCCCGGGGTCGCTCGGGCCCGAGCTCGAGCCTGACTTCCTTGCCGCGCCCGACGACGCGGGCCGGCTGCGCGTCGTCGTCGACCGGGTTGCGGCGCTGACGGACAGCTCGGCCGTCGAGATGCTGGGGAGGTTGTCGTGATCGCTGTCCACCAGGTGGACGCGGGGGTCGTGCTGCCGCTGCGGGCGGCGATCCTGCGCCCGGGCCTGGCGCTCGAGGAGGCCGACTATGCGCAGGACAGTGACCCGGCGGCGCTGCACCTCGCCGCCTGCGACGAGCTCGGGCATGTGGTCGGATGCTCGACCTGGTTCCCCGAGCCCTGGGAGGGCCGGCGGGCCTGGCGGCTGCGCGGGATGGCGACGAGCCCGGCCGTGCGAGGGTCCGGCGTGGGTGGGTACCTGCTGGAGGCCGGGCTCGCCGAGGCGCTGTCGGGCGGGGCCGAGTACGCCTGGGCCAACGCCCGGACCGTCGCGCTCGGCTTCTACCGGCGGTACGGCTTCCAGCCCGTGGGCGAGGAGTACCTCGGCGCCCTGGACATCCCGCACTTCGTCATCTGGCGCGCCCTGCCCTGACCCGCTGGTCGGCCCACCGGTCCGCGCACCAGGCGCCGGAGCGGGGCGTCGGCGGGCGGACGTAGACTCCGCCCGTGGCTGGCCGGATCCGCGACGACGACATCGCTGTCGTACGCGAGCGTGCCCGTATCGACGAGGTCGTCGGCGAGTTCGTCCAGCTCCGCAGCGCCGGCGGGGGGTCCCTCAAGGGACTGTGCCCCTTCCACGACGAGAAGTAGCCCTCCTTCAACGTCACCCCGAGCCGCGGCCTCTACTACTGCTTCGGCTGCTCCGAGGGCGGCGATGTCGTCAAGTTCCTGCAGAAGGTCGAGCACCTCACCTTCGCCGAGGCCGTCGAGCGGCTCGCCGGCAAGTACAACGTCCAGCTCCGGTACGAGGAGGGTGGCTCGGCCGCCGGACGTGACCGCGCGCCCAAGACCAGGTTCGTCGAGGCCAACCGTGCCGCCGCCGAGTTCTTCCGCGAGCAGCTCACCTCCTCGGCCGAGGCGCAGATCGGCCGTACCTTCCTCGAGGAGCGCGGCTTCGACCAGGCCGCGGCCGAGAAGTTCGGCGTCGGGTACGCGCCCAAGGGCTGGGACGGGCTGAACCGGCACCTGCGCGGCAAGGGGTACAGCGACGCCGAGCTGCTCGCCGGCGGCTTGCTGAGCCAGGGCCAGCGCGGGATCTACGACCGCTTCCGCGGCCGGCTGATGTGGCCGATCCACTCGGCGTCGAGCGACGTCATCGGCTTCGGTGCGCGGCGGCTGCACGAGGACGACGACGGGCCGAAATACCTCAACACCCCCGAGACGCCCGTCTACCACAAGAGCGAAGTTCTCTTCGGGATCGAGCTCGCCAAGAAGGAGATCGCCAAGCGGCAGCAAGCCGTCGTCGTTGAGGGCTACACCGACGTGATGGCCTGCCACCTGGCCGGCGTCGAGACCGCCGTCGCCACCTGCGGGACGTCCTTCGGCGAGGACCACGTACGCATCCTGCGGCGGCTGCTCATGGACCAGGACGAGTTCAGGGGCGAGGTGGTCTTCACCTTCGACGGCGACTCCGCCGGGCAGAAGGCCGCCGTCCGGGCGTTCACCGAGGACCGCAAGTTCGTCACCCAGCTGTTCGTCGCCGTCGAGCCGTCCGGCCTCGACCCGTGCGACCTGTGGCAGACCCGGGGCGCCGAGGCGGTCCGCGAGCTCGTCGCCCGCCGCGTCCCGCTGTCCGAGTTCGTTGTCAAGGGCATCCTCGCCAGGTACGACCTCAACGTGGCCGAGGGCCGGGTCGCTGCACTGCGGGCGGCGGCCCCCGTAGTGGCCCGTACCAAGGACCGCTCGCTCGCCCACGCGTACGCGGTATCGCTGTCCGGCTGGCTCGGGATGGAGCCGGCGCAGGTGCTCGAGGTCGTCGCCCAGGCAGCCCGCGAGGGCGCCCGCGGGGGGCGGCCCGAGGCCAAGGTGGTCGACACCGGCAGGCCCGCGGGGGCTGGCTCTTCCGGGGTCACGGCAGCGGCACCGATGGCGTTCGGTGACCGGCCCAAGCCCGACGACCGGGTGCTCATGGTCGACCGCGAGGCACTCAAGACTGCGCTGCAGTTCCCGGCGCTGGCGGGGGAGGCCTTTGACGCCCTCGCGCCCGCGGCCTTCGCCCACCCCGCGTACGTCGCCGTCAAGACGGCGGTTGCCGCCGCCGGTGGAGCAGCCTCTACAGAGGGCGGCTCTACCTGGGTCGCCCGGGTGCTCGACGTGGCCGCCAACGATGCCGTCCGCTCCGTCGTCACCGAGCTCGCCGTCGAGCCGCTGCGGTGCCAGGGCGACCCCGACCAGCGGTACGTCGACGAGCAGGTCGGCCGCATCTGCGAGCGACTCGTCCAGCTCCAGGTCGTCGACCTGAAGTCGCGGCTGCAACGCATCGATCCGACTGACAGCGTGCAGTACAACCGGGTCTTCGGCGAGCTCATCGTGCTCGAGCAGCAGCGCCGGCAGATCCACGACCAAGCCATCGGTGGTGCCTAGCGGTGCCGGCGTTCCGCCGCCCGGGGCCACCGCCTGACCTGCGGCGCCTCGTCGCCCACGGCGAGCGTGTCATTGCCTGGGCCGTTGACCGGCAGGGTGACCCCGTGGTCGTCAGCACGCTGGCGCTCTACCTACCGACACCTTCGGGCGAGCACGACCGGGTGCCCTTCGAGCGCATCGCCAGTGCAGTGTGGGCGGACGACGCGCTTGCCGTCGCGTTGGTGGGTACCGGCGCCAAGCGCTACCTCGTACGTCTCGACGATCCGGGCGAGGTGCCCCCGACCGTGCGGGAGCGGGTCACCGCCAGCATCGCCTTCTCCGAGCACGTCGACCTGGTCAGAGCTGGCGGGGCGAGGATCACCGCTCGGCGCGTTCCGGGTGCGCAGGACCTGACCTGGAACGTCCTCTTCGACCCGGGCCTCGACCCGGGTGACCCCGAGCTGCGGGCGCGGGCGGAGGCGGCCATCACCGCGCTGCGGTCGTCGACGGGGCTGTGAGCCGACGCCCGTGAGGGTGAGATCGACCGGTTTCGGCTGGTTGGCGTCGCACTGCTAGCCTCTAGGGCGCACCTGATCCCGCCTAGCTCAATTGGCAGAGCAGCCGGCTGTTAACCGGCAGGTTACTGGTTCGAGTCCAGTGGCGGGAGCCCTAAGAGTCGTTGGTAGCAAACAACTCTTGCCCTTCGGCGAAGGCCCCTTCGAGATTTATGCCACTCCTGGTGGCCGCTCGAACGCGTGTTCGATCGCGTGGAGACTAGGCGGAGATGAACCTCTCCTTGCGTAGCGCCAAGGCCTAGCCTGCTCCGGGGGCTGGACTGCGCCCTAGTTCAGCAATCTCGAGCCTGAGCGCGTCGACTTTCGCAGACAACTCTGATGAGCACTGTGGCATTGGTGTCTGAGTCGGCTGCGCAATGACTGAGGTAGGTCCGGCCCTTCGCAGTTAGCCATGGAACGCGTCTCGACGGTGGTCGACGTCGAGCACGATCACCGTCCGGGTCTGCTCCTCGATGCGGTTCCGGACCCGGTACTCCCCGCGCCGGGCTCGCCACAAGCCTTCAAAGGGTTCACGCAGACGGGCGCCAACGACGTACGGGCGCTGACTGAGCGGCCCCACGATGAACTCCCAGGCCGCGAAGGCTGCGGCCGCGGGCAGTGTTTCGCTGAGCGCCCGTCGTGCCCCTGGGGTGAGAAAGATCGTGTACGGCTCATCCGGTGACTCAGGCGTCACGGCGCTCGCGCCGACGCCGCTGCGCCATCAGTCGTGCCATGTCCTCCGACGTCGTCAGGTCGCCGGCGGCGATGGCCGCCCCGGCGTCACGAACGCGCGCTGTGGCCGCTGGGTCGCGGAGCAGCTCGATGGTCGCCTCGAGCGACTCGAGATCGCTCTCGGAGAGAAGCACGACGTACTCATGGCCGTTGCGGGTCACATGGACGCGCTCGTGCGTTCGGTCGACCTCGTCTGCGATCTCGGACAGACGGGCCTTGACCTCCGACAGCGGCAAGGTGCTCATAGACCAGAATAGTAGTCTGATATGTGGCGAGGCCGAAGTGGCAACCGATTGTCAACGCTGGGACCGGTCGAGTCAGCTGCCTGTGCTCGGGTGGCCGGGGCTCTCGGACGTCGGAGGCCCGACGGACGAGCCGGTCGTGCCCCCGCCTGACCCGCTGCTTGCGGGTGCGCTACCCGCTGAGCCCACCGGGTTCGGCAAGCTCGTCGGGGGGACTGGCGACCCGACGTACTTCGGGCTCACGGCCACCAGAACGAGCGGCATGCTGTCGCCCCGCAGAGTCAGGAACCACGCAGGTACGAGGACCGCTGTAGCGCCGTACCCGCCGTCCCACTGCAGCGCCAGGCCCAGCCGGCCCCCGGTCACGGTCGACGGCCCGCCGCACGGCATCCCCGGTGCAGGCTCAGCCGCGGACGCCGAGGCAGGTGCGGGCACGGGCGCGACGTCGGCGCAGGCCATGGCGGGCGCGCCCATCATCGGCTCGGGACCGCTGGCCAGCAGCTTGAGGGCGGCGGCAGCGCTGATCAACGGGTACGTGTGGCCGGGTGCCGGGCTCGACGGGTAGACCCAGCCGTCGGCTGCCGTGACGTGGTGGCCGTCAACCGCGACGTCGGTCGCGTACCCAGAGGTGGGGAGGCCGGCGACCTCGGGGTCAACTGACACCTGGTCCGACCCCGGGAAGACGGTGGCCTTGGTCGGGTCGAGGCCGAGCGCCGCGAGCAATGGTCCGGCGACGGAACGGAGCGTCGCGGGCGACGGCATTGCCGGCGCCACGGGTGCCACGGGTGCCACGGGTGTCGCGGGTGGCTTGGGGGGCGCCGCCACTTCGGTCGTGGTGGTGGGGGCTCCTGGGCCCGATCCCACGGCGCCCGATTCTGTGATGACTCCAGAGGCGGCGCAGGCGACTCCGGTCGAGCCGTCCGACGAGTCCACGTCGACGACGAACCGCGGACAGGTGCTGGCTGCGTCCTGGAACGCCCACTGGCCGGTGTCCGACACGGCCAGCCGGCCGGCCGCACCTGCCACGACCCAGCCGTGCCGGTGCGGGACCGGGGTCGAGCGCAGGCCCAAGGCGGCCGCGATCCGGACGACGTCGGCTCGGGTGGCGCGTCCAGTCAGGTACGTGGACCCGTGAGACGGCCCGCTGGGCAGAGTGCCGCGGATGAGGTAGCGACCGTAGCCCGACTTGGACCCGTACCCGGCAAGGTCGGCTGATGCCGCGACGCCCGCTGCCGAGCCGGAGCCGATCCGCAGCAGCGGGAGTGTGCCGCTGCCGGCGCCAGAGACCTGCTCGGAGCCGCAGGCGGTGAGCAGCAAGCCGGAGGCGAGGGCTGTGGCGATGACGACCGATCGAGTACGCACGGCGAGCCTTCCAGCGTCGATGAACAGATGCGCTGGTTCGACGTCACGCGCGGCCTCCCGGTTCCAGGCCGGCGAAGTTGGGCCAAACGGGTGCTGACTGGCCCGCCTGCGGACCAGTCAGCACCCATTCCAGCCAGTGGGCTGGGTCACGCGGAGGTGAGCACCAAGGTGATCATGGTCGCCGAGCCGGCCGAGCCATTCAGGCCAGCTACCTGCCCCGGGTAGGCTCCCGCGGGAACGGGACCACCGCTGTCCGTCGCCAGCGAGGAGATCTCGCCGCTCCCGGTGCCGACTGCGGTGCTGCGTACGGACTGGCCGGCCGGCGCCGTGAAGGCGCTGACGGTGCTCGACTTCGTCTGCCACAGCGACACGACCCAGCTGCCGGTCCCGCTGACGGGGACCGACGTCGTGCTCTCGCTCGTCGCGGACGTGGTGGTTGCCACCGAGCCAACGTTCAGGACGGGTGCCGACGGGCTCGTGCCCGAGTACGCGAGCACCTGCAGGCTGCCCTTGTGCAAGGCGCCGTACGAGACGGTGACCGTGCTGCCTGCGTCGGCCGAGGTGGCCACCTTGGTCCACACGGTGGTCGCCACCGATGTACCCGCCGGGACGCTGGCCCGCTGGGTCCAGCCGGCCGGAGCGGTCGGCGCGGTCGACGAGGCGCTGCTCGCCACGAGCACGAGCAGGTTGCCGGTGCTCACGGCGGACGGGACGGTGACGGTCTCGTTGGCTGCGTTCGCCGTGGTCTGAGCGCTACCGACGAAGCCGATGCCGGTGACCGGAACCGACACGGTGAACGTGTGCGCGATCGTCGAGGTCTGCGCCTGGTTGTCGGTCACCGTCAGAGTGACGGTCTGTGGGCCGGCGCCAGCAAACGTGTGGTTCGGGGTCAAGCCGGTGTCGGTGTTCCCGTCGCCGTAGTCCCACGCGTACGAAGTGATCGTGCCTCCCGAGTCGGTGGAGCCGGAGGCGTTGAACGAGCACGCGAGCTGGGTGCACGAGACAGTGAACGCAGCCGCCGGGGTGGACGTCGCCGCCACCGAGAAAGTGTGGCTGACAACCGATGTCGCGGACGTGCTGTCGGTGACTGTGAGGGTCACGGTCTGCGGCCCGGCACCGCTGAAGGTGTGGCTCGTGGTCACGCCGGAGTCGGTGTTCCCGTCGCCGTAGTCCCAGGCGTACGAGGTGATCGCGCCGCCGGTGTCGGTGGAGCCGGAGGCGTCGAACGTGCAGGCGAGCAGGGTGCACGAGGACGTGAACGCCGCGGTCGGGCCGGTCTGCACCGGAGCGGTCAGCGGACCTGCGAACATCGCGCCCGACGCCCAGTTGGTCCCGTCGATCCCGGGGCCGCTGACGCCGGTGGCCGACCCGCTGAACCCGGTCGCGCCGAGGCCGACCGTGCTGAGCACGCCAGTGGTGCCGTTGGCGAAGTACAGCTGGTTGCCGGAGATGAACATGCCCGAGGTCTGCGCCATCGAGACACCGGTCATCGTCGACGGGGTCGGGAAGATGACGCCGCTGTCGGGCGTGAAGGCCCGGTAGTACAGCGCCGGGTCGCCGGAGAGCGTGTAGTAGAGCCGCCCGGTCGACGGGTCGTACGCCATCGACGTCAGCGACGGGATCTGCGCGTAGAGATCGGGCTGAACTCCTTGCAGGGTCAGGGGTCCGTTGGTCCCGCGGCCGGCGTCGACCACGTTGTCCCAGTACGGGATGCTGTACGGGTTGACCGCCACCTCAGGCCCGAAGGTCGTCCCGTTGAAGGTCCGGGAGTAGAGCATCGCCGAGGTGGTCTTGCCGTAGAAGAGGTTGCCTCCCACGAGCGTTGCCGCCCGCACCGTGGTCCAGTCGATCGGCGACGACACAGGCGCGATCGCGCCGCTGTGCGTGCCGTCGTACGGGCGGAAGACGAGCGGGTTGGCCGGGCTGGCCGCGGACTGGCCGAGGTAGATGTCGGCAGGGAGCGCAGTGGTCGCGGTCGACGCAGGGCTGCTGCCACCAGCCAGCGGGAAGAACGCGATCTTGCGCCGCTTGTACTGCTGGTTGCCGATCCAGTCGGTGTCCGAGCCGATCCATAGGCCGGCGGCAGTGGCGAGCATTCCCTGCGTGCCGTGCCCGCGCGGCTCGCGGCCGGGGTTCCAGTTGAACGGCATGCCATTGACCGGGTCAAGGGCCACGATGCCGGGCCGTGCGACGGCGCCACCGCCCTTGTTGTCGCTCGCGAGCGGGTTGTTGAGCCAGCGCGGGTGACCCGCGCCATAGACCGTGGGCCCGGTGATCGCGACGGAGAAGAAGCTGTCGCTGCCCGAGCTGGCCATCCAGGTGGGCTGCAGGTTCTGGCCGCTGGCCGAGGTCTCCCAGCGGGTGATGGTGTCGCAGGTGGTGGCAGCCTCGGGCAGCAGGAAGTCGTGCCCGCCGGCCGTCGCGACGGCGAAGTAGCTGCCGTCCGGGGAGAAGTCGACGTCGCGGATCCACGAGTCGAAGGTGAACCAGAAGCACGCGTCGGAGAAGCGCGTGGTCTTCCAGTTCGGGTCGACCGTGGCGCCGGAGCCGTTGATGTTGAACACCGCGATCTGGTCGCGAGCAAGGCCGCCGACGGTGTCGAAGTTTCCGATGACGACCATCCGGGTGCCCTGCGGGTTGATCGCGAGCCGGGCCACGCCGGTGACGCCGTCAGCGACGTGCACACCGGGGAAGTTGATGGCTGCGAGCTCGGCAGCCGAGACGTGGCCGAAGTTGTGGTGGCCGGTCACCGTGGTGGTGAGGAAGGTGGTCAGCGCGCCAGTCGTCGGGTTGAGCGAGGCGAGGCCGCCGCGCGCAGTGCCGCCGATGGAGGTGAAGTTGCCACCGATGATGAGCTGCGAGCCGAGCAGTCGCACGCTCATGACGCCCTTGGTCATCGCGCCAGGTACGAAGCCAGCGACCCGGCTGCCGTCACTGACGTTGAGGAGCAGCAAGTTGGGGACCGCGACCCCGTTGTCCGTCGTGAACTGTCCGCCCACGTAGACCGTGCCGGCGACCGGTCCTGCGAGCAGTGCGTCGACCTCGCCGTTGAGGTTCGGCGCGAACGCTGTGTTGATGGCGCCAGAGGTCGCGTCGAAGGCGACGATGTGCTGACGCGTGTACGTCGTGGTGGCCGCGTAGTTCTGGACCTGGGTGAACGTCCCGCCCGCGATCATGGTGGTGCCGACCTGGGCGAAGGTGAGCACCTCGCCATCGACCACAGCAGGGGTTCCGGTCGCTGGTATCGCCGAGACGAGCTGGTTCTGGGGGGTCGTGGGACCGCCCGCTGCCCAGGACGAACCCTGATTCATCGCGACCAGGGGCAACGCGAGCATCGAGACCATCAGGCTCAGCGAGAGCAGGATGCGCCGGGCAAGCTTCACAGGTCCACCTTGGTGACGTGACTCCGTCGCACCCCTGCGACGAATGACAGTTCCCAGTGGTACCTCGTGCCAAGGCGGTGCCCTAGGGGAATCTGCGAACACTGGCCGATCGTCTGACCAATATCATCCGTTCGTCGTTCAGGCGCCGCCCGCGCTCACGATGGCGTCGGTCAGGAATCCCGCCAGCAGCCCGATCAGCAGCCCGTACGCCACCAAGGTCTTGTAGCCGCTGCGCGCGGCCACGCCGAGGAGCTGCACCAGCACGTAGATGATCGAGCCGGCGGCCAGCGTCAGGAAGATGACGCTGACCGGCTCGCTCGTGAAGCTGTGGCCCACTGCGGTCCCGACGAAGGTCGGGCCCCCGCCGATGAGGGCCATGCTGAGCAAGAAGCTCCAGCTGGGCCGGCGGGGCACCCCGTTCTCGTCGAGGTCACCGGTCAACGGGGCCACGATGCCGAATCCCTCGGTCGCGTTGTGCAGCGCGAAACCGATGACCAGCAAGGTCGCCAGCGCGATCGCGCCCGATGCGGCCGACTGCCCGATGGCCAGACCCTCGGCGAAGTTGTGCAGGCCGATCCCGACGGCGATGAGAAGCGACAGCCGCTTGGCCGGCGACCAGCCGGCCATCCCGTGGGCGGTGGTGGCCTGGTCCACGCTCATCGCGCCGGGCCCGACGGAGGGTGCGCTCGCTCGCGGCTTGGCCGTGCGGGCCATCCACGACTCGTACGCCACCAGCGAGAGCAGGCCGACCGACAGGCCGCCAGCGAAGAGCAGTCCGTAGCCGACCGCTGTACCCACGCCGCCGTGGCCGTCGTGCACGGAGCCGAGAGCGGTGTCGATGGGCTCCCACGCAGCTGACAGGACGTCCCAGACCAGGAAGAGCAGCACGCCGACGGCCATCGCGTTGAGCAGGGTGCGCAGGCGCGGTGCCGGCCGGCTCAGGCGTCCGATCGGCAGGCCAAGGATGATCGTCACCCCGGCGATGAAGCCGAGAAGCAGCGTCTTGGACAGGCTCACGGGATGGTTCCAATCATTTAGGTGAGGCTACCCTAACAAGTGCTCCAGGATCCGCGCCAGGTGGACGCGAAAATTCACGTCGTGCTCGCTTTTCGGGGGACGTTCCGCGGGTACGCCCGATCTCGGCGACCACGCCGAGCAGCGAGCGGAACGTGTCCGCGGGCAGGAACGCGTCGCAGTAGGGGAGGGCGGCGGCCATCGTGGCCACCCGCGGCTCGTAGTCCGGCGCTGCGGCCCGTGGGTTCATCCAGATCACCCGGTAGGCCCGGCGGCGCAACCGTGCCATCGCGGCGGCGAGCTCGGCCGGGCTGTCGCTGTCCCAACCATCGGACCCGATGATCACGACCGCGCCGCGCATCGAGCCACCGTGCAGCGACGAGAGCAGCCCTTGGATGTTGGTGGCGATCTTCGTGCCGCCGAAGCGGTCGACGACCTTGCTGGTCGCCTGCTCGATCGCGACCTCGGCGGATCGGTGCGCGAGGACGGTGGTCAGCCGGGTCGCGGTGGTGGCGAATGCGAATACCTCCGCGTCCGACACCAGCACGAGGGCACGCATCAGGTGCAGGTAGGCAGCGGCTTGCGCCTGCATCGACTGGCTGACATCGCAGAGCATCACGACCCGACGCGGTCGCTCGACGGGCTTGACGCGGACGAGGTGGATCGGTTCCCAGCCGGTCCGCCGCGCCCGGCCGATCGTCTCCCTGATCGAGATGCGGTGGCCGCTCGCGCCGACCGCGACCCGGCGCGATGTCCGGGTGGGCCACACCTGCAGTGCCGTCTCGATCCACCGGCCGAGGAGCTCCGTCTCGGCAGCCGTGAGCTGCTCGAACGGTATGTCGGCAAGACCGGCCACCTCGCTGGGGAGCCGCTGCGGCACGGCGAACGGGCTGTCCGAGTCCTCGGAGTAGCCGGTGGCCGGCGGGAGCGTCAGCCAAGGAAGCCCGGAGCCGGGCTCGTCTGCGCCCGCTGACCGCCCCTGCCAGGCGGCGTGGCTGTCATCCGGACGTCCGCGTGTGGGGGCAGTGTCGAGCGACGATCGCCGGTGCGAGCCCGGCTCACCGGCTGCGCTGTCGAAGACGGCCGCGAACACGGCGTCGAACGCTGTGAGCTCGGAATGTCGACCTACCAAGGTGATCCGGGCTGTCCAGTAGAGGCTGGAGCGGGAGTCGGGAGGTGCCGCCTCGAGCGCCCGGACGAAGTCGGCCAGCCCTGTTGTCCCGACCCTGACTCCGTGCGCCCGGAGCCGGCTCACGAGCGCGACGGCGAAGGCTGCGCGGTCGGTCCTGCGCAGCATCATCCGCCGTAGCCCAGGTGGTCGAGCGATGCGGTCATCGTGTCCCGGTCGTCCGGGGTCTTGGCGATCGAGACCAGGGTTCGCAGGATGTCGCTGCGGACCAGCCCGCTGGCGCCGAGGGTGGACAGCGCGCTGACCCAGTCGATGGTCTCGGCCATGCCCGGGGCCTTGTCGAGGTCGAGGCGCCGCACGCCGCCGATGAACTCGGTGGTCGAGGCGATCAGCGGCTCGCTCGCGGTCGGTACCGTGCGGCGGAGGATCTCCGCCGCCCGCGCCGGCTCAGGGAAGTCGATCCAGTGGTAGAGGCAGCGCCGCCGGAGCGCGTCGTGAAGCTCGCGGCTGCGGTTGGAGGTCAGGATGACGACCGGGCGCCTCGTCGCGGTGAACGTCCCCAGCTCGGGGATCGTGATGGACCCTTCGCCGAGGAACTCGAAGAGCAGCGCCTCGAACTCGTCGTCAGCCCGGTCGATCTCATCGATGAGCAGCACGGGCGCGACTGGTCCGTGGTACCTGATGGCACGCAGGATCGGCCGCTCATGCAGGAACTCCTCGGTGAACAGGTCTGCGTCGGTGAGGCGTTCCTGGTGCGACTCGGCGAGCCGGATCGCGAGCAGCTGGCGCTGGTAGTTCCACTCGTACAAGGCCTCGCTGACGGTGAGGCCCTCGTAGCACTGCAAGCGGATCAGGGGAGTGCCCAGCGCATGGGCCAGCGCCTTGGCGGCTGCGGTCTTGCCGACTCCTGGCTCACCCTCGAGCAGCAGCGGCTGACCCAGGCGCAGGGCGAAGAACAGGGCCGTGGCCAAGCCTTCGTCGACGAGGTAGTCGACCTCGTCGAGGCAGCGCTGGACGGCTGCGGCGTCTGCGAACTCCTGCATCAGATCGGCGGCGTCGGGTGGCCTTGCATGGCGTCCCACACCCGTGACGGGGTCAGGGGCATGTCGGCGTGCCGGACCCCGTAGGGCTTGAGCGCGTCGATCACGGCGTTGACGATGGCCGGCGGGGAGCCCACGGTCGCCGACTCGCCGATGCCCTTGGCGCCGATCGGGTGGTGCGGTGACGGTGTGACCGTGAAGCCGGTCTCCCAGTCGGGCACCTCCAGCGCGGTGGGGATGAGGTAGTCCATCAGCGACCCGCCGAGGCAGTTGCCCATCTCGTCGAAGGCGATGATCTCCATCAGCGCCATACCGACGCCGTCGGTGAGGCCGCCGTGCACCTGGCCCTCGATGATCATCGGGTTGATCCGGGTGCCGCAGTCGTCGACCGCGATGAACCGGCGCACCGTGACCTGAGCCGTACCCGGGTCGACGTCCACGACGCAGATGTAAGCCCCGTTGGGGTAGGTCAGGTTCTCCGGGTTGTAGCAGATCTGCGCCTCGAGGCCGCCTTCGAGCCCCTCGGGAAGGTCGCCGGCGCCGTACGCACGGAAGGCGATGTCCGCGATGGTGACCGACTTGGTCGGATCGCCCTTCACGTGGAACGAGCCCTTCACCCACTCGAGGTCGGCGACCGAGACCTCGAGCATGCCCGAGGCGATGAGCCGTGCCTTGTCGCGGACCTTGCGGGCTACCAGCGCGGCCGCAGCGCCGGAGACCGGAGTCGAGCGGCTGCCGTAGGTACCGAGCCCGAACGGGGTCTGGTCGGTGTCGCCGTGGACGACCTCGATGTCCGCCGGCGGGATCCCGATCTCCTCGGCGACGATCTGCGCGAAGGTCGTCTCGTGCCCTTGACCTTGTGACTGAACCGACAGCCGGACCACGGCCTTGCCGGTCGGATGGATGCGCAGCTCGCACCCGTCGGCCATGCCCAGGCCGAGGATGTCCATGTCCTTGCGCGGTCCGGCACCCACCGCCTCGGTGAAGCACGCGACGCCGATGCCCATCAGCTCACCACGGGCCCGCCTCTCCACCTGCTCCTTGCGCAGCTCGTCGTAGCCGGCGATGCGCAGCGCCTCGCGCAGGGTCCGCTCGTAGTTGCCGGAGTCGTACGTCCAGCCGGTCTTGCTCGTGTACGGGAACTGCTCGGGCCGGATGAAGTTCTTGATCCGCAGCTCGACCGGGTCCATCGCCAGCTCCTGCGCGAGGCAGTCGACGATGCGCTCCACGAGGTATACGGCCTCGGTGATCCGGAACGAGCACGCGTACGCGACCCCGCCGGGGGCCTTGTTGGTGTAGACCGCGGTCATCTTGGCGAACGCGGCCTTGATGTCGTAGCTGCCGGTGAAGACGCCGAAGAAGCCGGCCGGGAACTTGACCGGGGTGGCAGTGCCGTTGAAGGCGCCGTGATCGGCCAGGACGTGGGTACGGATGGCGAGGATCTTGCCGTCCTTCGTCGCTGCGATCTCGCCACGCATGATGTAGTCACGGGCGAAGCCGGTGCTGGTCAGGTTCTCCGAGCGGTCCTCCATCCACTTCACCGGCTTGCCGGTGAGCAGCGAGCCGACGATCGCGTGCACGTAGCCGGGGTAGATCGGGACCTTGTTGCCGAAGCCGCCGCCGATGTCCGGGGAGATCACCCGGATCTTGTGCTCGGGCAGGCCCGCGACGATGGCGTACAGGGTGCGGTGCGCGTGCGGCGCCTGGCTGGTCGACCACAGCGTCAGCTTGCCCTCGACCGCGTCGTAGTCCGCGACCGCTCCGCAGGTCTCCATCGGGGCGGGGTGCACCCGGGGGTAGACGATGTCCTGGCTGACGACCACGTCGGCGCTGGCGAAGACTGCCTCGGTGGCCGCCGCGTCGCCGGTCTGCCAGTCGAAGCAGTGGTTGTCGGTCTTGCCCTCGAGGTCGTCGCGGATGACCGGGGCGGACGGGTCCAGCGCCGTGCGCGCGTCGATCACCGGCGCCAGCATCTCGTACTCGACATCGATGAGCTCGAGCGCGTCGCGGGCGGAGTAGCGGTCCTCGGCGACGACGAACGCGACCTCTTGACCCTGGAAACGGACCTTGTCCGTCGCCAGCACGGCCTGGACGTCGTTGGACAGCGTCGGCATCCAGGCCATCCCCTGCTCGGCGAGCATCGCGCCAGTCACGACGAGCTTGACCTTGGGGTGCGCGGACGCGGCGCTGGTGTCGATGCTCACGATCCGGGCGTGCGCCATCGGCGCGCGCAGGATCGCGAGGTGCAGCATCCCGTTCAGCTGGACGTCGTCCACGAACCGGCCGCGGCCGCGGATGAGGCGCGGGTCCTCCTTGCGGAGCATCCGGCCGAAGCCGACCGGCTTGAGGTCGTTGTCCTCGAACGCGGTGACCGGGCCGTCGGCGACTGCGGTCATCAGGCGCCCTCGGCCGGGATCGTG
Organism: Streptomycetales bacterium; assembly: GCA_025361995.1. Classification (GTDB taxonomy): domain Bacteria; phylum Actinomycetota; class Actinomycetes; order Prado026; family Prado026; genus JANYIP01. The sequence goes on from JANYIP010000216.1 coordinate 17,747, forward strand.
GTGCGGGTGCCGGCTTCTTCGGCGGCGGCCCACTGCACCGACCGCACGATCGTGGCGTACCCCGTGCACCGGCAGATCTGGCCCGAGATCGCCTCGCGGATCTCCTGCTCGGTGGGGTTCGGGTTGCGGTCGAGGAGGGCTCGCGCGGTCATCAGCATCCCGGGCGTGCAGAAGCCGCACTGCAGGCCGTGGCACTGCATGAAGCCTTGCTGGACAGGGTCGAGCTGGCCGTCCTGCTCCAGGCCCTCGACGGTTCGGACCTCGTGGCCACCGGCCATGGCGGCGAGCACGGTGCACGACTTCACCGGCTCTCCGTCCATCCAGACGACGCACGTACCGCAGTTGCTGGTGTCGCAGCCCCAGTGCGTCCCGGTCAGCCCCAGGTGGTCGCGCAGGAAGTGGACGAGCAGCAGCCGGCCCTCGATCTCCCTGGTCACCTCTGCGTCGTTCACCGTCATCGAAACCTGCACGTCAGGCCCCCGGGTCGTCGGCGACGATGCGAGCGACCGAGCGGCGTAGGGCCCGACGGGTGAGCTCGTCGGCGAGGTGCCGCTTGTACTCCTCGCTGCCGCGGCTGTCCGTCGCCGGGCGGCAGGTCTGCGCGGCGATCGCGCCGGCCCGCGCATAGAGCTCCTCGGACGGTGCATGACCGCGCAGAGCCTCGGAGATGGCGGGAAGCCCGGTGGTGTTCGGACCCACCGCCGCGAGCCCCACCCGGGCGTCGGAGATGACGCCCGCGTCCAGCCAGACCGCGGCACCAGCCGAGACGACGGCCCAGTCACCAGCTCGACGCTCGACCTTCTCGTAGGCGCTGGACCCGTGCGGCCGGACCGGGAACCGGACCTCGATGAGCATCTCTGCATCCCCGACGGCTGTCTCGTACGGACCACGGTGGAAGTCCTCCATGGTGACCACGCGCTCGCCGCCGGTGCCGCGGATGAGGCAGCTGGCGCCGAGCGTGGTGCAGACCGCGGAGAGGTCCTCGGAGGGGTCGGCCTGGCACAGCGACCCGCCGAGGGTGCCGCGGTTGCGGACCACCGGGTCCGCGATGACCCGCTCGGCGTCGCCGAAGATCGGGAAGGTGTCAGCCAGGACCTGCGACTCCAGCAGCTCACGGTGCCGGGTCATCGCCCCGATCCGGATCTGGGTCGGCTCGACGCTGATGTAGCCCAGCTCGCCGTGCAGGTCGTTGATGTCGATCAGGTAGTCGAAGTTCGCCAGCCGCAGCTTCATCATCGGCAGGAGGCTGTGGCCACCGGCGACCAGCCGTGCCGTCTCGCCCAGCCGGTCCAGCAGGCCGATCGCGTGGTCGACGCTGGTGGCGCGCTCGTACTCGAAGGGTGCGGGAACCTGCATGCCTGCCAGACCCCCTAGCCTGCGAGCGTCGGGCACGGACGGGTGGACACAAGTCATTCCGCCCCACGGGTGCAGGGATGTCAACCCGCGAGCCCGGCGAGCTCCTCCAGCCGGGCGTGATACAGCAGGGCGCCCCCCTTCTTGACCTCGCGCAGGACCGTGCGCGCCAGTTCGCCGGATCCCGTCGACGCGCGAGCGACCGCGAGCTCCACCTCGGCCAGCCGGGCCTCGTACCTGGCCAGAGCGGGGCCGTGACCCAGCGCGTGCTGCACCAGCGGGGCTGCCTGGTCGAGCTCGCCCCGGGCGACCGCGACGATCGCCGCCCGGGCCGCCGCCCACGAGCCGAAGAGGTCGAAATTGTCCGAGAGCTCGAGCGACCGGGCGAAGGCGTGCTGGGCCGCGTCGAGGTCACGTCGGCTCTGCTCGGCGATGCCGATGGCGCGCCAGGCTGTCGCGGTCCAGCCGCGGTGACCCAGGCGGAGCGCGATGGACAGCGCCTCGGCGCCGTCCGAGCTGGCTTCGTCGCTGCGGCCCAGTGCCGACAGCGCCTCGCAGCGGTGCCACAGCGCGTACGTCTGACCCTCGGGGTGCCCCAGGCTCCGGGCCAGCTCCACCGCCACGGAGGTGTCGATCAAGCCGCCTGCTGGATCGTTGCCGAACACCAGCCCGTGGCCGCGGGTCGAGCGCGGCGTGACCATCCGCATGAGGTCGCCGCAGTCCTCGAAGAGGTTCGCGGCGCGGTGCAGCAGCTCGGTGCCGCCGCGCACGTCGCCACCGAAGAAGGCGGCCATCGCCCGGGCGTCGAGGACCCGTGCACCGCCACGCGAGTCGCCTAGGCCTTGATAGAGGGCGAGCGCCTCCTCGGCGCGCTGGGCGGCTCGCTGCGGCCTCAGCAGGTTCATGTCCAGGATCGCCCCGACCTCGAGGGTCTGAGCCCGGGCAGCGGGGTCCGAGCCTGCCTCGACGATCGCCAGCTCGACCAGCTCAGAGGCCCGGACCAGGTCGTCGGCCCCGGAGCCGAGCGTCGCCAGCTGTGCCAGCACCGTCGCGCGACCGGGGCCACTGCGGTGCACCGCGAGGGCGGCGCGCAGGTCCTCGCGTGCACCGACGATGTCCCCACGCCGGCGACGGGCCTGGGCGCGTACCTCGTGCAGCCGCGCGCTGACCATCGGGGTCGTCGCGGCTCCTAGCCCGACGCCGGCGACGGCCTCGGCCTCGCTGTCGGCGAAGGCCTCGAGCGCGTGGTCAGCGGCCCGAAGATAGGCCTCGGCGGCGCGGTCGGCGTCTCCCGAGCTCAGCCAGTGCCGGGCCACCTCGGCGGCGTCGCCCTGGTCCTCCTCCAGGGTCCGGGCGAGGAGCTGGTGCAACCTGGCCCGGTCAGCCACGTCGAGCTGGCTCGCTACGACCTCGCCGACCATGTCGTGCGCGGTGGCCCAGCCCTGCTCTCCCAGGCGCAGGAGTCCGTCCACAGACAGGGTGGTGAGGGCTGCAAGGGTCTCGCCCTGGTCGTCGTTCGTGGCGGCCGCCAGGATCCGGGCCGGTGCCTCGCGGCCGAGGAGGGCGAGGAGGCCGAGGACGTCCTGGGTGGTCCCGGTGTGCCTGGCCGCTCGGCGGGAGATCGCGAGCCGTTGACCGAGGGCGCCGAGCTCGGTCGCCCGCGCAACGGCGGTGGGCACGCGGGGACGCCAGCGCCCCTGGGTGTCGCGCTCGGCCAGGCCTTCGCGGGCGAGGGCGCGCAGCGCCTCCGACAGGGCCAGCGGCGTGCGGTCCGTGCTTTCGGCAAGAGCGGTGGCCAGCGCGCGGTCGGCGACCAGGTCCCCGATCGCGGAGTCGGTGAGACCGGCCAGCTCCACCACCCGAGTCGGCGCGAGGCGCTCGAGGAACGTGGCGGTGTCGCTGCCGTGCTCGACCTCGTCGAAGCGGTACGCCAGCACCATCGGCTGGCTCGGCAGCCGGTCCCGGACAGCCGCGAGGAGCTGCAGGCTGCTCGGGTCGGCCCACTGCAGGTCGTCCACGACCACGACCGCCGGTGTCATTGCAGCGATCAGCCGCAGCGACGCCTCCAAGACGAACGCCCGACGGCTCGCGGGATCCACCTGCGCGGGGTCCAGGACCTCCAGCTCCGGCAGGACCGAGGCCAGTGCAGTGCCCAGGGTCGCGGGCAGGGCGTCCACCGCGGCGGCGTCAGCGGCAAGCACCTCGCGCAGCAGCGCCCTGCCCAGGCTCCACGGCTCGGAGCGCTCTGGCCAGTAGGCGCGCACCGACACGGTCGGTGCCGCGGCCGCGACCTCGGCCAGCAGCCGCGACTTCCCGGCGCCCGAGCGGCCGGCGACAGTCACCACTGCCGTGCTAGAGCCTGACACCTCAGCGAGGATGGCCTCGCGCTCGCCGCTTCGGCCGACGAAGGGGAGCCGGTCGAACGTGACGGGTCGACGGCGTGCGGTGCGGTGGGCGGTTCCGGCGCTGCGACCGGCCAGCAGCTCCGCCTGCAGCGCTGTTGCCGTCGGTGAAGGGTCGAGCCCGAGCTCGTCGGCCAACGCCCGCCGGTATCCCTCGTAGTGCTCCAGCGCGGCGACCTGGTCCCCGGCCGAGGCCAGTGCACGGACATACGTCAGGACGGCCACCTCGCGCAGCGGCTCGGCCGCGGCCGCGAGCGACGCGAAGTCGATCGCGAGCTGCGGCTCGGCGGCGTCCAAGGCCAGCTCAGCAGCGTGCTCGATCCCCTGTTGCCAGGTCCTTTCCACCAGCGCCCTGTACGGCTGCGCCCAATCTGCGTACCGGTCCTCGGCCAAGGGCTCCCCACCGAATCCGGCCAGTGCGCCCTGGTACGAGGCCAGCGCCGCCGACCCGGCAAGGCGGCTTGCGGCGGCGATGCCGTCCAGGAAGCGTTGCCCGTCGACGACGCACCTGTCGCTGAGCGCGTACCCGCCCGGGCCGGTCACGATGACGGACGGGTCGTGGGTGGCCCTGCGGGCGCGGTTCACCAGCACCTGAAGGTTCGCCGCGGGATCGGCGGGCGGTCGGTCCGCCCAGAGCATCTCGGTCAGCTGGTCGTGCCCGACGAACTGCCCTGGCCTGGTCGCGAGGATGCGCAGCAGCGCTCGTACTTTGCGTCCACCGAACTCGGCGGCGGGTATCTCGGCCCCGTCGCGCAGCGCGACGAAGCGACCGAGGAGGCGCAGCTCGATGATCGGCTCGGCCGGCACGGCGCCATCCTCCCAGTCCGCTAGGTATCCGCAAGGTCGGATTCCTAGCGTTCCGCAGCAACCGATCGACCACTACCGACAGGAGCCCGCCATGACCGCCGACCACGCCACCCGCGAGACCGCCGAGCAGACGACAGAGCACCGCCAGTTCAGTGCACCCGACGAGGTCCGGACCTTCGACCACGGTCGGGTCGAGCTGCTGAACGTCGGCGGAAGCGATATCGGCCGACTGGTCCTGAGCCCCGGTTGGCGCTGGTCTGTCGACGTCAAGGCGATCGCCGGCACCGAGCTGTGCGAGGCCCCGCACTTCCAGTACCACGCCGCCGGGAAGCTGCGGATCCTGATGGCGGACGGGACCGAGTTCGACGCGGTGGCCGGCGATGTCACCTCGCTGCCGTCCGGCCACGACGCCTGGGTCGTCGGTGACGAGGACGTCGTCCTCGTCGACTGGTACGGCGCGAGCAACTACGCGCGATGAACCTGACCCTCCCGGGCCAGCTGCCGACCCCGTGCGCGGCCTGGAACGTGCGCGACCTCGTCAACCACGTGGTGGCGCAGGCGCGTCGGGTGGCTCCGCTGCTGGCCGGCGTGACCCTCAACGAGGTCGGGGAGCAGCTCGACGGCGACCTCCTCGGCGACGATCCGGTACGAGCCTGGGACGGCGCTGCGCCGATCCGGGCAGGTGATGCGGATGCACTGCGGACCCTGGTGCAGCCCTGCGCGTGCAGCCCGGAACGCGGCTAGTGCGGCCATGGGCGTGCCCTGGTGGCGATCAGCATCGGGGAGCGCGCGACGGCATCGCGCAGGGACGGCTCCGCGAGTGTCACCGGCCAGGTGTTCCCCGCCAGCCTGGTCTCGATGGCCCTGACCAGCTGTGGCGCAGCCGCCATCCATTTCGTGGTGATGCCGGCGCACTTCGAGGAGTCGTTGCTGTACGGCGGATTCTTCGCCGCTGCGGCGAGCGTGCAGCTGGTGTACGCGTTGACGTTGCTGGCCCGGCCGTCGCGACCACTGATCGGGTGCGGGATGGTGGCGAACCTGCTCATCCTCGCTGCGTGGCTGGTCACCCGTCTGGTGGGAATCCCGCTCGGGCCCGGGACCGGGACCGTCGAGCCGTTCGGCCCGCTGGACTTGCTGGCTGGCACCTTCGAGCTCGTTGTCGTCCTCGCCGGTGCGAGGTTGCTGCTCCGTGCCGAGCTGCCCGGGCGACGACCTGCTCAGCTCGAGGTGGCTCGTCCCAGCACGACGAGGTCCTGGAACTGTGACTTGTCGTCGGCCGGGGATCCGGTGTCCCAGCAGCCGCGCTCCACGCGCTCGACGTGCAGGCCGGCCTTGGCTGCCATCTCCACGACGTCCTGCTGCGGGTAGCCGATGGCGCGCAGCGGGTCTTCGGCCAGCATGAACCTCGAGCCGTCGGTGCCTTGCAGCCGCAACGCGTACGTCGACGCGTTCGAGGTGATCGCCTCGAGCCGTTCGTCGTCGAAGAGCAGCCACGTCGTGACCGCGGTACCGCCGGGACGCAGGACTCGCGCGATCTCCTGCAGGTAGCGCTCGATCGTCGGTCGGTAGAGGTGGGTGAAGACGCTGAAGAGGGCGCAGACGTCGACCGAGGAGTCCGCGGCCGGGAAGACAGCCTCGCTCGGGTCCATCGTCCCGGTCGGGTTGTAGCGCTCGTTCAGCAGGTCCAGGTGACGGAACTTGAACCGGTCGTCCGCGGCGGTGATCACCCCGGTGCACCAGTCGACCTGGCGGACCAGGATGTCGAACCCCAGGTACGTCCCGGTGAACTCGGTGCGGTCCATCAGCCCGACCGCCAGCCGGCCGTACCCGCTTCCGACGTCGAGGACGTCGGAGGTGGGCTTCATCCCGTTGGCCGCAAGGACGGCGGCCAACGACTGGGCGGCGGCTATGAAGCGTTCCTCCGACTCGCCCATGAACCGCAACTTCAGCGCGGGAATCGGCAACCGGCCGTCCCAGGTCGTGCTCTCGACGTCCCCGCTCGCGCGAGCGGCGCGCGCGACCGCAGGGTCGACCGCGGGGCCCGGCGGTCGCATCCGCCGCACGAACCGGCCGAGGCGACGACGTACCTGCGCGACGATCACGAGGTCATCCTGTGACGGCTTCCGAGGCAGCTCCGCATCCGAGGGACGCTAGCAGGCTGCCTGACCACACGGATGCCTTCGGCGGGTACCCTGGTCCGATGGGTACGACCATCAAAGTGCTGCTCGGGGTTGGACTCGCACTGGGAGCAGCTGCAGTCGCCGTCGCAGTCGCCCAGAAGGCCGTAGCGACTGCGGTGGACCAAGGGCGGATGTAGCCCTTGAGTCCCGCTGTGGGCGGACAACTCTCACCAGCCAGGATCCTGGCGTTAACCCTGCGCTGGCCTCCCTGGGCGCAGAGTGACGAGGTGCTCACCCGGTCTCATGCCTCCCCGGGAGGGGCGCCCGATGCCGGGCCGAGACAGGCCGGAAAGCGCCGATTCGCGCTCGTCCGTGCAGTTCGCCCGCGGCAGTGGCTGAAGAACAGTCTGGTCGCCGCAGCCCCGCTCGCGGCCGGCACCCTGTTCACCCCCCGGGTGGCCGGCCACACCGCTGTTGCCTTCCTGGCGTTCTGCCTGATCTCCGGTGCCGTCTACCTGGTCAACGACCTGCTGGATGCCGAGAACGACCGCCTGCATCCGGTCAAGCGGCTGCGGCCCATCGCGGCCGGCGAAGTGTCGGCCGGGACCGCTGTCGTCGCGGCCAGCGTGCTAGTCGCATGCTCGATCAGCCTGTCGCTGCTGGCCTCCTGGCACCTCACGGTCGTGCTCCTGCTCTACGTCGCGTCATCCTTGGCGTACAGCTTGGGGGTCAAGCGCGAGCCGGTCTTCGATCTCGCTCTGGTGACCGGCGGCTTCTTGCTCCGGGCGATCGCAGGCGGGGCGGCGACGGGTGTGGCGCTCTCGGAGTGGTTCCTGCTGGTCGCCTCGTTCGGGTCCCTGTTCATGGTTGCCGGCAAGCGCTACGCCGACGTGCTCCACCGCGCAGCGACTCCCGAAGCGGGGTGGCAGGTCGTCGAGTACTCGGCGACGTACCTGCGGTTCGTCTGGAGCCTCGCGGCGACGGCCACGATCATCGGCTACGCGCTGTGGGCATTCCAGGTGGGAGCTCTGCGGCACGAGAGCGTGTGGGCCCAGCTGTCCCTGGCACCCTTCGTGATGGCGGTCCTGAGATACGCCGTGGACATCGACCGTGGCGCCGCCGGGGCGCCCGAGGACGTGGTGCTCGGGGACCGCTGGCTCTTCGTCCTGGGCCTGGCCTGGCTTGTCCTGTTCATGGCGGCTGCCGATGTGGGCTGACGTCGAGACGTCTGAGCTCACCGGGTGGGGCAGGACCGCGCCCTCGGCGGCGTCGGTGGGTACGCCGAGCAGCACCGACCAGCTCCTCGACGCGGTCAGGTGCGCCCCGTCTCGTGGCGTCGTCGCCCGCGGGCTGGGACGGTCGTACGGTGACCCGGCTCAGAACGCCGGCGGCCTCGTGCTGGAGACGACCGGCCTCGACCGCATCACGGCCTTCGACCCCGCCGCGGCCACGGTGACCGCCCAGTCGGGAGTATCCATCGGCCGACTGCTCAGCGTCCTGGCCGACCACGGCCTCTTCGTCCCGGTCACCCCGGGGACCCGGGCGGTGACCCTCGGCGGGGCGATCGCTGCCGATGTGCACGGCAAGAACCACCACCGGGACGGCAGCATCGGACGGCACCTCGAACGGATGACCATCCTGCTCGCCGACGGCAGTCGCCGGGTCGTCGGCCCTGGGCCTGACGCCGATCCTGAGCTCTTCTGGGCGACGCTGGGTGGCATGGGACTGACCGGCATCGTCCTGGACGCCACCGTGCGCGCCTTGCGGATCGCGATCCCGTGGATGTCGGTGGACACGCGGCGGGCGGGAAACCTCGACGAGCTGCTGGCAGCGCTCGACGACGCCGATCAGCGGCGGTACTCGGTGGCATGGGTCGACTGCCTGACAACCGGGCGGTCCGCGGGCCGTGGCGTCGTCACCTCCGGCGACCACGCAGCTGTCGAGGAAGCGCGGGAGTGGCGCCGCCGCAGCTCGCCGGACCCAGATCCTGCCGCGCGCCTGACCACCCCGGGCTGGGTGCCACCAGGGCTGCTCAACCGGTGGACCGTCGCCGCCTTCAACGAAGCGTGGTTCCGGCACGCGCCCCGTCGCCGGACAGGCGAGCGCCAGGCGCCCTCCTCGTTCTTCCACCCGCTCGACGGGGTGGCCGGCTGGAACGGGCTGTACGGGCGGGCAGGCTTGGTGCAGTACCAGTGCGTCGTCCCGGACGTCTCGACGCTTCGCGACGTGCTCACCGGTCTCCGCTCGGCACGTACACCCACTTTCCTGGCGGTGCTCAAGAAGTTCGGCCCCGGCAACCCCGGCCCGCTGTCGTTCCCGCGGCCAGGGTGGACCCTCGCGCTCGACATCCCCGCATCTGTCGACGGGCTGGCCGCACTGCTGGACCGCCTCGACACCCGGGTCGCCGAGGCCGGCGGCAGCGTCTACCTCGCGAAAGACTCGCGGATGCGGCCCGAGCTCGTCCCGACCTTCTACCCGCGGCTCGACGAGTGGCACGCGCTGCGTGACCGGGTCGACCCGCACCGGCTCTGGCAGTCGGACCTTTCCCGGAGGTTGTCGTTGTGAAGAACGCGTTGGGCTCGCCCGAGTCGGTCGCCCTCGTCGGGGGTACGTCGCAGATCGGTCTCGCCATCTGCCGGGAGCTGGCCCTCGGCGGCCGGCTGCGTCGTGTCGTGCTCGCCGGGCGGCCGGGGGAGCGGCTCGACGCCGCGGCTCGCGACGTCGGTGGCTGGGTGGTCGGCGACGTACGGACGGTGGACTTCGACGCAGCCTCCACCGCCGGGCACGACGATGCGGTCGCTGAGATCTTCGAGGCCGGCGACCAGGACGTGGTGGTGCTCGCCTTCGGCGTGCTCGGGGCACCGGACGGGATGCTCGACGACCCCGACCAGGCTGTGCACGTGGCCGAGGTGAACTACGTCGCCAGCGTGTCGATGGGCCTGCGGGTCGCGGCCTCGCTTCGCCGCCAAGGCCACGGAACTCTCGTCGTGCTGTCGTCGGTGGCCGCGGAGCGGGGTCGCGCGAGCAACTTCGTGTACGGGTCCAGCAAGGCCGGCCTCGACACCTTTGCGCAGGGTCTGGGCGACCGACTCGTCGGCACTGGCGTACGCGTGATCGTCGTGCGCCCCGGCTTCGTCCGTACCCGGATGACCGACGGCCTCCCCGAAGTCCCGCTCGCCTGCGACGCCGAGGACGTGGGTCGTGCCGTAGCCCACGCCCTGCGGACCGGTCAGTCGACGGTCTGGGTCCCGGCCGTGCTGCGCGCGGTGATGTCGGGGCTGCGCCACCTGCCGCGCCCGGTGTTCCGGCGCCTGCCGGTCTGATCCTGCCCAGCCGTCACGGTGCTGCCAGGATCTGGAACGAGTCCCGCTTGTACCGCGCCAAGAACCGGTTGCAGCCCTCGGCGATGCTGGGGTCGAGCTTCGCGCAGACCGGTGCCCCCGAGGGGGTGTGCGTGAAGTAGAAGCCGGCCACCCACCAGTTGTTCATGTCGAGCACCATCGCCCGCACGACACCCGCGCTCACAAGCGTCGCGGCCATCGTCTGGGCGGAGAGCCCGGGCGAGCCGATGTACACCAGGCTCCCGTCGGCTCGCTGCCCGAGGGCGGAGCGCCAGGCGAAGCTCTCGCCGTGCGTCGTCGCGCCCCACTGGAAGTTGTCGCCCGGCGCGACCATGGACTTGCCGCCGTCGACGATGAGGTCGAGGTTCTGCAGCACCACGGACACCGCAGGGGTCATGGTCACGTCCCGGCCCCAGGCGCCGATCTGCAGGTGGCCGTCCTTCGTTATCACGGCTGAGGCCCGGGACTTCACCAACGGCTTGACCATGTCGCCCTGGTAGAAGTAGCCACCGCGCGAGTCAGCTGTCCGGAAACCGCCGTTGAAGTTGGCCAGCACGCTCGGCCACAGGGACGTCGGCAGCGCACCCTGCGACGGCGCCGGCCCGCCGGGCTCGATGTAGCCGGGGACCAGCAACGACTTGGTCAGGTCGGGGTCGATCCACATCAGGGAGGCAAGCACGCTGGTGTGGACCGAGTCGGGCCGCACGCGTGTCAC
>JANYIP010000100.1 GCA_025361995.1 Streptomycetales bacterium
GCCCGCGACGCCGATCTTCGACGCCAGCCAGGCACCGCAGACGGCAGCAGCTGAGCCGGCGAGCAGCTGCGTGATGCTGATCTCGAGCCGGCGCGGCGGGGTTTCGCTGCCATCCATCGTGTCCATCGCATTCATTGTGGCTGCTGGCGCACCCGACCCGCGTAAGGTCGTGCCCGGAAGAGCACGCCAGCGCAGGTGCACGCCTGCGCGCGAGGCGTGGCCGGAACGGTCTCGGGAGGCCAGGGGCATGGAGGATCTGCGGCTCGTCGGTCTCAGCGCCGACGGCTCCCGGCTCGTGCTCCAGAACGCGGCCGGCGACTCGGTCGCGCTGCCGCTCGACGAGCGCGTGCACGCGGCCCTGCGCGGTGACCGGTCCCGGCTCGGCCAGCTCCAGATCGCGATCGACGGCCAGCTGCGCCCGCGCGAGATCCAGGCCCGGATCCGGGCCGGTCAGAGCGCGGACGAGGTCGCCGCGGCCGCCGGGCTCGCAGTCGACGCGGTCCGCCGGTTCGAGACCCCGATCCTGCTCGAGCGCACGCACATGGCGCAGACCGCCCAGAAGGTCGGTGTACGCCGGGTCACCGACTCGGTGACCACGCCGCTGGGAGAGCTGGTGCAGTCCCGGCTCGACGAGCACGGCGTGACCGGCGAGGACCTCGACTGGGACTCCTGGCGCCGCGACGACGGACGCTGGCAGGTGATCCTGCGCTACGCGACGGGCGGCCGCGACCGGACAGCGTCGTGGACCTTCGACCCCATCCGCCGGAGCCTGGAGCCGGCCGACGAGGAAGCTCGTTGGCTGACCGAGGAGGAGCGGGCCGCACCGCCGCCGGCAGCTCCGCGGACGCGCAGCAGCGGTCCCCGGCTGGCCTCCGTGCCGTCCGCACCAGAGGTCAGCGCCGCGCCGCCACTCGAAGCCGCCCCAGAGCCGGCCTCAGAGTCCGAGGTCGCCGCGGAGACGGCCCGCCCGGCGGCCACGCCGAAGCCGCGGACCGGCAGCCGCCGTGCCAGCGTCCCGAGCTGGGACGAGATCCTCTTCGGCTCGGCGCCCCGTCGCGACAGCGACTAGGCAGGCTCACGCACTCGCGAGCAGGAACGGCACCAGCCGCTCCGCCGACGTGAACGACCCGTGGTAGCCCACCAAGGCCGACTCACGAGGTTGGGTACGTCGGGCCACCACAGCAGCACCGGCCCGCGGCGCCGCGACCACGTCCCCGATCCGCGGCAGGACCCGCTCGGCCACCGACGGCCCGAACCACCCGGCCGCGACGGCCTCGGCTCGCGACAGCACCCACATCACCGACCCGAGCCGCTCCCGCCAGGCGGCCAGCACGTCGTCGGCGGCGCCCTGCTCGGCGTACACGTGCCGGGCCCGCGGCTCACCACCGAGGGCGCGTACCCCCGCGGAGAGGTCGGGCTCGTCGTCGTAGTCGACCCGGTCGTCCTGCGCCACGTCCACCATGCCGTGGTCGGCCGTCACGTACAGCGGAACGTACGCGGGCAGCACGTGGACCAGGTGACGGACGAACAGATCGACGTGCGCGAGCTGCGCCCGCCAGCCCTGCGAGGCGCACCCGCGCAGGTGGCCGACGTTGTCGAGGTCGCCGGTGTACACGTAGACCAGCGCGCGGTCCGGCCCGGCGAGCGCTTGCGCGGTGGCCTCGACGGCCTCGCCCATGGTGTCCGCACCCGGGTAGAGCGCACCCCGCAGTGCCGCTCGGCTCAGCCCGCTCCCGTCGAACTTGCGCACAGCGACGTGGGACACGACGACGCCGTCGTCGGCGGCCCGCTCGAAGACCGTCCGCACCGGCTGCACCAGCAGCGGGTCGGCCCCGGTGTCCCAGGTCAGGGCGTTGACCACTCGCCCACCGTCCTGGGGCAGCGCGAAGGTGTAGCCGACAAGGCCGTGGTCCCCGGCGGGTGTCCCGGTCCCCAGCGAGCCCAGCGAGGTGGCGGTGGTCGAGGGGAACCCGACCGTGATCGAACGCCCCGAGGCGTCGGCGAGATCGGCCAGCACCGGAGCGGCATCACCGTTGCTGTGCAACAGTTCCCAGCCCATCCCGTCGACGAGCAGGACGACGGCTTTGGGCGCCGGTGGCAGCCCCAGCCGGTCGAGGAAACCCGGGACGCCGAGGCTCGCAGCCACCGACGGCATCACGTCCGCGAGCGACTCAGAGTCGGCCGACAAATTGGGCAGATCTGGCAGCTCTGGCAGATCTGGCAGATCTGGCGGCCATGGCAGCTCATCCTGGACCGGCCGCTCGGACGTGCTCACCGGCTTGCGTTGCTCGTCACGGTAGAGAGCGCGGCGGCGAAGATCAGCGCCTGCCGGACGGCATCAGCCCCGTCGCCCTCCGCCGACACCCGTACCGACAGGTCGTCGGCGGTCGCGCTCCCGGTGTACCCGTGGTCGGCCTCGCACTCGGGGTCGCCGCAGCCGGCCGGCTCCAGGTCGATCCGGCTCACCACGCCCCAGCCGACCGTGAGCACGACGTCGCGCGGGGCGGCCCCGCGCCGGTACGTCGCAGGCTCCGCCAACGTACGACTCACCACGACCGAGGCGATCCGCGCGACCGGGACCGCCTCCGTCGAGGTGATCGCGTACGGCATCGGCGAGCCCTCGTCCGCCGGGTGGTCGTCGGTGTGGCCGACCACGAGCCGGGTCGGAGTCAGCACCAGCACCGTGACGTGGCGGCGCAGCTCGTCGCGGTCGAAGGTCGCCTCGTGGTGGACCAGCCACGACTCGACCCGCTCGCCGCCGAGCGCAGTCTCCACGGTCTCGGACACGAGGTCGGGGTAGTAGCCCGCCCGCTCGATCGCGATCCGCAGCCCATCCCCC
>JANYIP010000106.1 GCA_025361995.1 Streptomycetales bacterium
CGGGGATGCGCGCCGCTGCCGAGCGCGGCGCCGTGACCCCGCTGCTGGACGCCGGTCTCACCAAGGCCCAGGTGCGGCAGGCGTCCAAGGACTGGGGACTCGTCACCTGGGACAAGCCCGCGGCAGCGTGCCTGTCGAGCCGGATCGCCTTCGGCATCGAGGTCACCCGGGACCGGCTGGCGCGGGTCGAGCGGGCCGAGGAGGGACTGCGGTCGACCCTGGCCGGGGCGGGCGTCGCGGTGGGTGATCTGCGGGTCCGTGACCTCGGCGAGCTGGCCCGGGTGGAGATCGCCGCCGACCAGGTGGCGAACGTGCTGGCGCAGCCCGAGCTCCTCGCCACGGTGCTGGCCACGGTCCGCGCGGCCGGTTTCGAGGCGGCGGAGGTCGACCCCCAGGGCTTCCGGTCCGGAGCCATGAACGAGCTGCTCGCGGAGCCAGATCGTTACCGCTGACCGCTGCGCGGCACTACCCTGGGTGACGTTGCTGGCAAGCGGCCGGCGTGTGATCGACGAGCGAACGAGGTATGCCGTGCCTACCGGCAAGGTCAAGTGGTACGACGTGGACAAGGGCTTCGGCTTCCCGGCCCGCGATGACGGCGGCGAGGTCTTCGTCCACCTCTCTGCGCTGCCCGCGGGCGTGACCTCGCTCAAGCCCGGCGCTCGGGTGGAGTTCGGCGTCGCGGAGGGCAAGCGTGGCGAGCAGGCCCTGTCGCTGCGGGTCCTCGACCCGGTCCCCAGCGTGGCCAAGGCCGCGGCCAAGGCTGCGCGCAAGCCGGCCGACGACATGGCCATCATCGTCGAGGACCTGATCAAGCTGCTCGACGGCGTCGGCAACGACCTGCGTCGCGGCAAGCACCCGTCCTCCGGCGACGGCCGCAAGGTCGCCTCGCTGCTGCGCGCCGTCGCTGACGACCTCGAGGGCTGATCTCTTGATGAGCACGCCTACAGGTACGGCCACCGCCCGTGGGCGCGGCGGCGTCGACCAGGCCTGCGCCGACGCCGTCGACCTGGCCAGGAGCGCTGCGCTCGAGCTGGCCGGCGCTGACGGCGTCGGGGAGTACCTCGGCTGCGTCGCCGAGGACGAGCGCGTCGCCACCCACTCGTTCGCTTGCCTGAGCCCGGCGTACGTCGGGTGGAACTGGTCGGTCACGGTCGTCAGGGCGGCGCGTTCCAAGGTCGTCACGGTCGACGAGACCTGCCTGCTCCCCGGGGTAGGCGCGTTGCTGGCGCCGGCCTGGGTCCCGTACGCGGAACGGCTGCTGCCCGGCGACCTGGGCCCCGGCGACCTGCTGCCGATCGACCCGGACGACGACCGGCTCGTGCCGGGCTGGACCGGTGGCTTCGAGGCCGTGCACGACAGAGCCGAGGAGCCCGACGAGGCCGTCGAGCTGCGCGAGATCGTCGGCGACCTCGGGCTGGGTCGGGCCCGCGTGCTGTCCCTGATCGGGATGGACGACGCGGTCGACCGGTGGCTGAACGGCGCCGGCGGTCCGCACGTACCGCTGGCCGAGGCTGCGCCAGGACACTGCGCGACCTGCGGCTTCCGGGTACGGATGGGCGGGCTGCTGGGGCAGGCGTTCGCGGTCTGCGCCAACGAGAGCTCACCCAGCGACGGCCGGGTCGTCACGTTCGACCACGGCTGCGGCGCGCACAGCGAGGCGGCCCTGGTCGTCTCGCTCGCGGCCGCGCTGCCCCCGGTGCTCGACGAGATCGGGTACGACGAGCTCGGCCACGGCTGATCGCCCCCGTGCCGGTGAGCGTGTCGTGACAGACCCGTTCGGGACGGCCGCTATCAGGAGCCGGGTCCTCGACGGGTGGACCGCCTCGCCGGCCCGGTTCCGCGAGGACGCGAACGCCGAGGAGGACTTCGCCCTCACCGGGTACCGCGACCGCCTGGTCATCGAGCTCGCCCAGAACGCCGCCGACGCCGCGAGCCGTGCGGGCGTCCCCGGTCGACTGCTCCTGCGGCTCGAGGGCGACTCGCCGGGTGCCGTCCTGGTGGCAGCCAACACCGGAGCGGCACTGGACACGGCTGGGGTCGAAGCCCTGTCGACGCTGCGTGCGTCGGCCAAGCGCGACGACGACCCGGCGGCCACCGTCGGCCGGTACGGAGTGGGCTTCGCGGCCGTGCTCGCCGTCACCGACGACCCGCGGATCGTCTCCACCAGCGGCGACGTGAGCTGGCACCGCTCCGCGACCGTCGACGCCGTGTCCGCAGTGCCTGGGCTGGTCACCGAGCTCGCCCACCGGGAGGGTCACGTACCGGTGCTGCGGCTGCCCTGGATTTCCGACGGGCGGCCGGCTGACGAGCTCGAGGGGTACGACACGACCGTGCTGCTGCCGCTGCGCGACGAGGCTGCCCGCGAGCTCGTGGCTCGGCTGCTCGCCGAGGTCGACGCCGGTCTGCTGCTCATGCTTCCTGCGCTGGCCGAGGTCGTGGTCGAGCTGCCCGGTGCACCGCCGCGGGTCCTGCGCGCAGACGACCTCGACGTACGGACCGTCGAGCGCTCCGGACGGCTGGACCCTGCGCTGCTCGCGGACCGCCCGACCGAGGAGCGCCGCCTGGACGGCTGGTCGGTGCGCTGGGCCGTACCTCGCCCTGACGGCGTGGCTGCGGTGGTGCACGCACCGACCCCGACGGACGAGCCGTTGGACCTGCCCGGGCTGCTGATCGCCTCGTTCCCGCTGGAACCGTCCAGGCGGCATGTCGCGGCTGGCCCGTTGCGCGACTTCCTCGTGGCGCGGGCGGCCGATGCGTACGTCGCTCTGGTCATCGCGATCGCGGCGGATGAACCAGGCGCTGACGCCGTTCTCGCGCTAGTCCCCGGGCCGGTCGCCGCCGGGCCGCTGGACTCCGAGATACGCCAGGCAGTGCTGGCCGGGCTGCGCGAGGCCCCGGTCCTGGCGGGGGGTCTGCGGCCGGGCGATGCGCTGGCCGTCGACGGGCTGCCCGCTGTCGCGTACCCGGTGCTGGCAGCGGTCGTGCCGGGCCTGCTGCCGCCGAACTGGGCCGGGCGGCGCGAGCTCGACCTCCTCGGCGTACGGCGTAGCCGGCTCGCCGATCTCGTGGACGAGCTCGCCGCCCTCGCCCGCCCGGCGCCGTGGTGGCGGGAGCTCTATGAGGGCCTCGACGGCGCTGACCGGGAGTCGCTGGCCGGGCTGCCAGTCCTGCTCGCGGACGGCCGGCTGGTCCGAGGGTTGAGGTCGGTGGTCGTCGGTGCGGACCCGATCCTGGTCGAGGCCTTGCAGGCGCTCGGGCTCCGGGTCGCGGACCCGGACGCGGTACATCCGCTGCTCGAACGGCTCGGCGCGGTCCAGGCGGAGCCGCGGGCCATCCTCGACGAACCTGCCGTCCGGGCCGCGGTCGAGGCGTCGATGGACTCCGACGACCCCGGGGGGGTCGCCGAGGCGGTGCTCACCCTCGTCCAGGCGGCCGGGGCAGGCGGTCCGTCCGTCGTCGAGCGTGCCTGGCTGTGCGGCCTCGCGCTGCCCGACGACGACGGTGAGTGGTCCCCGGCCGGCGAGCTCCTGCTGCCCGGCAGCGCGTTGGCGGGCATCGTCACCAACGGGGCGCTCGGTCTGCTCGACGCCGGCTGGGCGCAACGCTGGCCCTCCGACGTACTCACCGCGGTCGGCGTGCTCGCGACCTTCGCGGTGGTCCGCGACGAGGACGTCGCCGTCGACCCGGACGCCACCGACCACGACCTCGACGGCGAGGCCGAGTGGCTCGACGAAGTCCTCGACGAGGTCGGTGACGGTGGTTCTGGTGGTCTCCCACCGGCGCTGCCGACGTTCCGGGCGGTCCGCGACCTCGACCTCGTCGACCCCGATCATTGGCCGGCGGCACTGCGTCTGATCGCGTCGGACCCAGAGCTGCGCGCCGCCGCGGTCGAGCTGCTGCGGGTGGTCGACGCCGGCGGCGGGTCGTCGGAGGTCGCCTCGTACACCGCGTGGTGGTTGCGCGGGCACCCTGTGCTGGCCGGACGGCGTCCGGGCGAGCTCCGGGCCGCCGGAACCGGCGCGGCGCTGGCCGGGCTGCTCGACGAGGCGCCGGACCTCGGCCTCGACGACGGGTTCCTGCGGGCGATCGGCGTCGTCACCTCGGTGGCTGACGTCGCAGACTCTCCCATGGTCCTGCCGCTGCTGCGCGCCGGTGTCTCGCCGGTCGGGGCGCAGCTGTCGAGCAAGGGTACGGAGCTGGCCGTACCCGCCGTGGTGGCCCGGGTCCTGCCCGGCGGCGCCGCGACGTACACCGAGCACGCCGATCTGCGGGTGGCCGGCGTGGAGTGCGACTGGTGGGTGACCGGCGACGGCGCCGTCCACGCGGCGACGATGGACGGGCTGGCGCGGGGCCTGGCGTGGTCGGCCGACCGGTGGGACCTGCGCCTGCTGCTAGCCGCAGTGCTGACCGAACCCGACCGGGCCGAGGAGCTGCTCGCCGAGGACGCCTGGTCCTAGCAGCCTTCTTAGCGGCCGGCGCGACGGTAGGCGGCCCGCCGACGGCGTACCCAGGCCGAGCCGAGCAGCCCGAGGACGAGACCGGTGACGCAGACCCAGATCCACCAGCCGGTGCCCGCGGCCTCCATCCGGTGCCGGAACGGCAGCAGGACGACCAGGGCCACCGCCCACAGCGCCGTACCAACCGTCACCGGCAGCACCGCGTCCGACTGCTCCCCGTCGCTGGGCTCAGGGAGAGCGGGCTCAGTCTCCCTCGGCGGAGTCTCGCGCCCGGGGTCGTCAGCCACCCGCGCAGCCTAGTTGGCCCGACGGGGGCGAGGGATGTCGTTAGCGGGGGTAATGAGTTACACTAACGACATGGCCCGCAGCACTCTTGCCGACACCGAGCTCTCCAGCGTCCTGCGCATCTCCGTGATGCGGTTGGCCCGCAGGCTGCGCAGCGAACGCTCGTCCGCCGACCTCACCCTCACCCAGCTCTCCGCGCTCTCCGCCCTGGACCGGCACGGGCCCAGCACCCCGACCGAGCTGGCCGCGCACGAGCGGGTGCAGCCTCCGTCGATGACCCGAGTGATCGCGGCGCTCGAGGAGCGCGGCCTGGTCTCCCGGGTGGCGCACCCGACCGACGGCCGCCAGGTCCTCGTGGCCGTCACCGACACCGCCCGCGCGATGCTGCTCGAGGACCGCCGCCGGCGCGAGGCGTGGATGGTCGCGCACCTGTCCGAGCTGACCCCCGAGGAACGGGCGGTCCTGCAGGCAGCCGCGCCGATCCTGGACCGGCTGGCCGCGCAGTGAAAGCACCTTCATGACCCCGACCTTCAGCGCACTCTCGAACCGCAACTTCCGGCTCTTCGCGACCGGCCAGATGGTCTCCAACACCGGGACCTGGATGCAGCGCGTCGCTCAGGACTGGCTCGTCCTGTCGCTGACCCACCAGTCCGGTACGGCCCTCGGCATCACCACCGCCCTGCAGTTCCTCCCGATCCTGCTCTTCACCCTCTGGGGCGGGGTCCTCGCCGACCGGCTGCCCAAGCGCAAGGTGCTCCTCGGCACGCAGGCAGTGATGGGCCTGCAGGCGCTGGCCCTCGGCCTGCTCACGGTCACCGGTCATGCGCACGTCTGGCACGTGTACGTCCTGGCTACCGTCCTCGGTCTCGCCGCCGCCCTCGACACCCCGGTCCGGCAGGCGTTCGTGTCGGAGATGGTCGGCAAGCGCGACCTCCCGAACGCCGTCGCGCTCGGCTCCGCCACCTTCAACCTCGGCCGCGTCATCGGTCCGGCCGTCGCAGGCCTGCTGATCACCTGGATCGGTACCGGCCCGGTCTTCCTCGTCAACGCCGCGTCGTTCCTGGCGGTGATCACCAGTCTGCTCATGATGCGCTCGGCCGACCTGTGGCCGTCGCCCCGCGTCCCGCGCGGACCCGGTGCGCTGCGCGAAGGCCTGACCTACGTCCGCGGCCGGCGAGACCTGCTCCTGGTCATCGTGCTGGCGGGCGCCGTCGGCACCTTCGGCTTCAACTTCCAGATCAGCACGGCCTTGATGGCTACCCACATCTTCCACAAGGGGGCGTCTGCGTTCGGGCTGCTCACCACCGCGTTCGCCCTCGGATCGCTGGTCGGCGCACTCCTTTCCGCCCGCCGGGCAGGGAGCACCGGCAGCCGGCCGCAGCTGCGCCTGGTCGTGGCCCTCGCGCTGGGCTTCGGGGTCCTCGAGTTCGTGTCCGGGTTCGCCCCGTCGTACGCCGCCTTCTTCGTCCTGCTCATCCCGACAGGGCTGCTCGCGATCGCCTTCGCGACCTCGGCCAACGCCTTCGTCCAGCTGGGGGTCGAGCCGACCCTGCGCGGGCGGGTGATGGCGATCTACATGCTCGCGTTCTTCGGCGGGACGCCGATCGGCGCGCCGTTCTTGGGATGGCTCGCCGAGGTCGCCGGCGCCCGCTGGTCGCTCCTCGGCGGCGGGCTGGCCACGCTGGCCTGCACCCTCGCCGCGGTCGCGCTGCTGCGCCCGGCGACGCAGCCGGCGCCGGTCGCGAGCGCTCCCGGGCCGCTTCCCATCGACGGACGGGTCGGCGCCTGACAGGCTCAGGGGCGTGACCGACTCGACCAGGCTCGCCGCGGACCGCTACCTCGAGCTCCTCGCCTCTGACGGTCAGCGGCTCGTCGCCGTCGCCGTCGGACATCTCGACGACCCCGTCCCCCCGTGCCCCGGCTGGACCGTCACCGATCTCGTGCAGCACACCGGGGAGGTGTACCACCACAAGATCGCCTGCATGGAGCTCGGCCGGCGCCCCGACGACAGCGAGTACCAGCACGGCCCCGGCGAGGATCAGGACCTGCTCGACTGGTTCCGCAGCGCGCATGCGGTCCTGCTCGAGGAGCTAGGCTCGCGCCACCCCGACTCGGGTGCGTACACCTGGTACCCCCCGGAGCAGGACGTCGCCTTCTGGATCCGGCGGATGGCACTGGAGACCGTGGTGCACCGGGTCGACGCCGAGTCCGCGTCGGGGCAGGTCACCGCAGCTGACGACGAGCTCGCGGTGGACGGCATCGACGAGGTGCTCCACCTGATGCTCAGCTATGCGGTCGGCGAGGACCCCGACGAGAACGTCGACGACTACGAGGGGATGTCGCTGCGCATCCGTACCGGGTCGTGGGCCTGGCAGGTCGCCGTCGACACCAGCGACCCGGAGAACAAGATCCCGCTGCAGCGCACCGCGGCCCCCGCGTCCGCGACCGTCAGCGGGGAGCCGTCGGAGCTGCTGCTGTGGCTGTGGGGCCGCCGGCCTGACACGGCCGTGACCGTGCACGGGGACGCCGCGGCGGTGTCCGCGTTCCGTGAGCTGATCGCCCGCGGCACCGAGTAGGGGACTGCTAGTGGATCCACGCATGCGTCGTACCGTCACGCTGGCCGCGCTGCTCGGGCTGGTCGTCGTGGTGGCCCTGGTCTCGCTCGCGCACCGCTGACCCGACGCCAGGGCGGACAATGGGTCGGTGCCCCACCCTCTCGACGATGCGCTGGCCCAGGTCCGCGAGCTGCTGCTCGACCCCGACCAGCTCGTGCGGGCTGTCGGCGCCGGCCGGCGCCGGTCCGGCCTGCCCACCTGGCGCAAGGTCGAGCTGCGCCCGGTCGACCTCAAGTTCGGGCGCCGGCTCCAGGTCACGGCGTACGACGCGACGCAGGCGCACACCTCCAACGAGGCGTACGACGGGGGAGCAGCGGCGGCCGTGGACCTACTGCTCGCGGAGCCCTTCGGGAACTGGCACGTGGAGACGACGACGCAGACGCTGCAGCTGCGGGTGACCAAGCGCGGGCAGGCTCAGCTCCACCTCGGGCCCGCCCAGCGCCTCGACGGCGCCGAGCCGGCGGACGAGCCGGGCCGGGCGCACGACCGGGTCAAGGCGTCGCTGCTCGACCCGGCCGAGCTGCTGTGGCACGTGCTCGGCATCACCGATGCCTCAGGGCGGGTGAAGCCGACCCGGCAGGACAAGCTGCACCAGGTGTCCGAGCTCCTGCGGGCCCTCGACCCTGTCCTGTCCACGCTCCCGGCGCGCGACGGCGAGCCGCTGCGTGTCGTCGACCTCGGCTGCGGCAATGCGTACCTCTCCTTTGCCACGTACCGGTTCTTGACGAGGTCGCGCGGGTTTGACGTACGGCTGACCGGGGTCGACGTGAAGGGGCAGGCCGTCGAGCACGGCTCCCGCGTGGCCGCCGAGCTGGGCTGGTCAGACCGCGTGACGTTCGTGCAGGGGTCCGCGCTGGAGGCGCCGGTCGACGGCGCCGATGTCGTCCTCGCGCTGCACGCCTGCGACACCGCGACCGACGAGGCGCTGGCGCGGGCGGTCCGGTGGGAAGCCCCGCTGATCCTGGCCTCGCCGTGCTGTCACCACGACATCCAGCGCCAGCTGAGCGCCGCGGTCGACGGCGCGCCCGAGCCGTACGCCGCCCTGGTCCGGCACGGGATCCTGCGCGAGCGGTTCGCCGACGTGCTCACCGACGCGCTGCGGGCCTCGCTTCTCCGGCTGCACGGCTACCGGGTCGAAGTCATCGAGTTCGTCGGGTCCCAGCACACGCCGCGCAACACCTTGATCCGGGCGGTACGTACCGGCGCCCCGCCGACCCCGGAGCAGCTGGCCGACTACCGCTCACTCACCGCCGCCTGGTCCGTCACCCCCCACCTCGCGACCCTCCTTGGGATCGCTGCCGACATTCCGGCTACGTGAGCGACCAATTTGTCTGCAGCGATCCGGGGGTGGGGGCGGGGCGGCTGACGGCGAGGCCGGTCAAGGCCAGCAAGATGAGTACGGGGACCATGAGGAACGCGGTGTGGCTGCCGTAGCGGTCGGCCAGCGCCCCGAGCAGGAACGGCCCGAGGCCGACCGCGAGGCCGGCGCCCAGCGAGGCTCGGGCTGACGCCAGGTCGCTGCGCCCGCCGGCGGCGGCGATGGCGCGGCCGATCGTCAGCGGGTACTGCACACCCAGGCCCATCCCGGCGATGAACAGCCCGACCGCCGCGAGCCACGCCACCGTGGTCAGCCAGAAGATGGCGAACCCGACGAAGAGCGTGACGAGGGCGCCGATCAGGACAGTGTCGACGGGCAGGTGCGCGGTCAGCCGGCCACCGACGAAGCGGCTGGCCGCGACCCCGACCAGCAGCCCGCTCCAGACCGCGGTGGCGACCCCGGGGGAGAGCCGGTCGCGACTGCCCAGCAGGTCGCTGGCCCACAGCGACAGGCAGAACTCGACCCCGATCGTGCAGACGAGCACGCCCCAGGTGATCCAGAACGCCCGCGGCAGCGAGTGCGCGCCGTCGGGGTGGTCGGCCGGGTCGATCGGGTGCGGGGCGGGGAGCTGGACGCCGCGGAAGACGAAGGCGGCGGCCACGGCCAGGACCAAGGTGACCAGGACCCCGGCCCGCCACCCCACCCCGATACCGACGCAGGCGCCGACGACGAGTGGCGCGACGGCCCCGACGAGGGCGGCCAGCGCGTTCCCTTCGGCCAGGGCGCCCGGCCCGCGTGGGCCGTGCTCCTCCATGAGCGCGGCGTTGGCGGTGTTGACGACCCACGAGCCGCAGGTTCCAGCGACGAGCGCCCCGAGGAGCGTCAGCGGCAGCACGGTGGCACTGCAGTAGCCGACGATGCCGACGCAGAGGCCGCCGATCCCGAACCACAGCACCCGGCCGCGGCCGAAGCGCGTCACTGCCCACCGGCCGGTCAGGCCGGCGATGACGGCGCCCCCTGCCAGCGCCGTACCGTGCAGCCCACCCAGGGCGCGGCTCACTCCCAAGTCGTGGCGCAGCAGGTTGACGCTAGGCCCGAACCCGTAGAGGAAGTAGGCGTACAAGGTCAGCTGGACGTAGACCAGCCAGGTCAGCCGAGTCCGGATCACCCGCGGACCGCCGACCGCGTCACGCGAGCTGAGCCACCACGTAGTCGATGCAGGCAGTCAGGGCCCGCACGTCAGCCGGGTCGACGGCCGGGAACATGGCCACCCGCAGCTGGTTGCGGCCGAGCTTGCGGTACGGGTCGGTGTCGACGATCCCGTTGGCCCGCAACGCCTTCGCGACCGCGACCGCGTCGATCGACTCGTCGAGGTCGATGGTGCCGACCACCTGCGAGCGGTCCGCCGGGTCCACCACGTACGGCGTCGCGTAGTCGCTCGCCTCGGCCCACGCATAGAGCGAGCCGCTCGACTCGGCGGTCCGGCCCACGCACCAGTCGAGGCCGCCCTGGCCGTTGAACCAGTCGACCTGCTCGGCCATCAGGAAGATCGTCGACAGCGCCGGAGTGTTGTACGTCTGGTCCAGGCGGGACTGCTCGACGGCCGTAGCCAGGTCGAGGAACGCCGGGATCCAGCGGCCGGAGGCCTTGATGGCGTCGATCCGGGCGACGGCCGCCGGGCTCATGAGCGCCACCCAGAGGCCGCCGTCGGAGCCAAAGCTCTTTTGCGGGGCGAAGTAGTAGACGTCGAACTCCGAAGCGGTCACCGGCAGCCCGCCGGCGCCCGACGTCGCGTCCCAGACCATCAGCGCGCCCTCGTCGACGCCCTCGACCCGGTGCACCGGGACGCTCACCCCGGTGGAAGTCTCGTTGTGCGGGCTGGCGTACACGTCGACACCGGCCTCGGCGACGAACGACGGCGCCTGGCCCGGCTCGCTGGAGATCACCGTCGGCGCAGCCAGGAACGGCGCGTCCTTGGCTGCCTTGGCGAACTTCGAGCCGAACTCACCGAAGGTCAGGTGCTGCGACTTCTCCTGGATCAGGCCGAAGGTCGCGGAGTCCCAGAACGCAGTGGAGCCGCCGTTGGAGAGCACGACCTCGTAGCCCGCGGGCAGCGAGAACAGCTCGGCAAGCCCGGTCCGCAGCCGGCCGACCTGCGACTTCACAGTCTTCTGCCGGTGCGAGGTCCCGAGGTATGTGGTGGCCACTGCGGCCAGCGCCGTCACCTGCTCTGGCCGTACCTTCGAGGGGCCCGAGCCGAAGCGCCCGTCGAGCGGTTTGAGGGCCAGCGGGATCACGATGTCGGTGGGGTCTGCCATGGGCACAACCCTAAGTGGGCACCGAGGTTTGGAGTTCGGCGGGTCCGGTCCGCGAGACGCGACCCGCTCGTCAGCGGGTCGTCAGCGGATCAGGCGACGGGGGTGTAGCCGGTGGGGGCCACCATGACGGGGTCCCAGCCGGGGACCTCCTCGGGCTTGCGCGGCGCCGGCCCGACGTACTTGGCGGACGGGCGGATCAGCCGTCCGGTGCGCTTCTGCTCCAGGATGTGGGCGCTCCACCCGGCCAGCCGCGCGCAGGTGAACATCGACGTGAACATGTGCGAGGGCACCTGGGCGAAGTCGAGCATGATCGCTGCCCAGAACTCCACGTTGGTCTCGAGGACCCGGTCCGGGCTGCGCTCGCGCAGGGCGGCCAGCGCCGCCTTCTCGAGCTTCTCGGCCACCTCGTAGCGGGGTGCGTTGAGCTCGCGGGCGGTACGCCGGAGCACGCGGGCCCGCGGGTCCTCGGCCCGGTACACCCGGTGGCCGAAGCCCATCAGCCGCTCGCCCTTGTCGAGCACGCCCTGGACGTACGCCTCCGCGTCACCGGTCCGCTCGACCTCGGCGATCATCCCGAGCACCCGGGACGGCGCACCGCCGTGCAGCGGCCCGCTCAGGGCACCGACCGCGCCGGAGAGCGCGGCAGCGACGTCGGCACCGGTGGAGGCGATCACCCGGGCGGTGAACGTTGAGGCGTTCATGCCGTGCTCGGCCGCCGAGACGAAGTAGGCGTCCACGGCCTGCACGTGCGCCGGGTCGGGCTCGCCGCGCCAGCGGATCATGAAGCGCTCGACGACGGTGTGCGCGGTGTCGATCTGGGTCTGCGGGATCATCGGGTGCCCGATGCCTCGGGCCGACTGGGCCACGAAGGACATCGCCATCACCGAGACCCGGGCGAGCTCGTCGCGTGCCGTGTCGTCGTCGATGTCGAGCAGCGGCTCCAAGCCCCACGCGGGGGCGAGCATCGCGAGCGCGGACTGGACGTCGACCCGTACGTCGCCGGAGTGCACCGGGAGCGGGAACGGCTCGGCCGGCGGCAGGCCGGGATTGAACTCGTTGTCCACCAGCAGGCCCCACACGTTGCCGTAGGAGACGCGGCCGACCAGGTCCTCGATGTTGACGCCGCGGTACCGCAGCGCGCTGCCGTCCTTGTCCGGCTCGGCGATCTCCGACTCGAAGGCGATGACGCCCTCGAGGCCCGGCTTGAAGTCCGACATGTGGAAGCCTCCGTGCTCGTGCCGCGCTTGTGGCGCGCCGTCCTGGGGGTGCGGGTAGGCAGGGTCAATCTAACCCCCCGTCCTGCCCCTGTTTTCCGGGGTCTGTCTTCGGGTGCTAGAACGAGGCGTGGACACCCAGCGGCTGGCCGACCTCCGACGTAGCTACGCGGCCGGCGGGCTGGCTGCGCAGGACCTCGCGTCCGACCCGTACAGCCAGTTCCAGACCTGGCTCGCCGAGGCGGTCCACGCGGGACTGACGGAGCCGAACGCCATGGTGCTGGGCACGGTGGGTCCCGGAGCCCAGCCGAGCGCGCGGACCGTCCTTCTCAAGGGGGTCGACGAGCGCGGCTTCGTCTTCTACACGAACTACACCTCCCGCAAGGGCGCCGAGCTCGGCGCGCACGCCGCTGCCAGCTTGCTCTTCCCCTGGTACGACGTGGAGCGGCAGGTGTCCGTGGCCGGGGCGGTGAGCCGGGTCGACCGCGCGGAGACCGAGGCGTACTTCCGGTCCCGGCCCTACGCCTCCCGGCTCGGGGCGTGGGCGAGCAGGCAGTCCACCGTGATCGCCGGGCGCGACGAGCTGGAGGCGAGGTACGCCGAGCTCGCCGCGCGCTGGCCGGACACTGGCGAGGAATCCGTCCCCGTCCCGGACTTCTGGGGTGGTTTCCGGCTGGATCCGCAGACCGTCGAGTTCTGGCAGGGCCGTCCCAGCCGGCTGCACGACCGGCTGCGTTACGTCGCAAGCTCTGGTGAAGGCGCTGGCCGGAGCTGGACCGTCGAGCGGCTCTCGCCGTAGCCGAGCCGTCAAGTCGAGGCGGCTGGGCTCCGAGAATCCAGGAAGGTCCGTGCAGGCTCGCTGCAGGCCAGGAGTCGGTGGAGGACGTCGTGGGTATTTCGCATGAGATCAGCCGTGAGTTCGTCGCGGTACCCGACTCCGCAAAGGGCCAGCTCCTCTACAAGTGGCCCGACGAGCAGCTGCGACGCTGGACCCGGGTGATCGTCGACATCGACGAGAGCGCGGTCTTCGTGTCTCAAGGCCGCGTCGTCGGCACCCTGCCGCCGGGCCGCCACCAGATCGACGCGACCGAGCTGCCCTTCCTCGGCGCCCTCGCCGACTCCCTGTCCGGCGGCAACGCCTATGACAGCGAGCTCTTCTTCGTGACCACTCGGGCGATCACCGACCTGCCCTTCGGCGGGCCGGTCGACTCCGTCCGCGACCCGGAGAGCACCTTCGTGGTCGGGCTGCGTGCCTTCGGCGACTATGCCTTGCACGTCACCGACCCCGGCGCGCTGATCCTCAACCTTGTCGGCACCGTCGACCTCTCGGACCCCGCGTCGGTGACGCACTGGTCCGCCGAGCAGGTCCTGCGTGCGGTCCGCACCACCGTCGTCGCCCAGATCGCCGCAGGCGGCTGGGGCGTGCTCGGCCTCGCCGCGCACAGCACCGAGATCGAGGCCGCGAGCGTCCCGGCCGCCAACCTGGCGCTGAGCCGCTACGGCATCGAGGTCACCCAGCTCGGCAACGTCACGGTCACCCTCGACGACGAGGACCAGGAAGCGTTACGTACGTTCGCGCGGGACAAGGCGTACACGTCCATGACCGGGTCATTCGCCGGGTACGCCCAGGGCGAGGCCCTGCTCGGTGCCGGCACCGGGATGTCCCACTCCGGCGGCGCCGGCGAGCAGAGCCTGGCGATCGCCGGGCTCGCAGTCGGCGGCGGGATCGCCGGGTCGCTCATCCGCCCACCGGCCGCTGCTGCTCCGGTGGCTCCGGAGCCGGCCGCCGCTGCTCCCTCTGCTCCGGCGCCGGTCGCTGCTGCTGCCGTGGCGGCCCCGGTCGCGCCGGTCGTGCTCTGCCAGTGCGGCCAGCCCCTGCCACCCGGTGCCGCCTTCTGCCCGGCCTGCGGGACGGCCGTCCCTGCGGCCGTCGACCAGGTGTGTGCTGGCTGCGGCCGGACGCTCGAGCCCGGCGCGAGGTTCTGTGCCGGCTGCGGGCGTGCAGTCGACCCGGCGTGAGCCTGTTCCGCGGACGCGGCAACGATGCGTTGACCGCGTTCGCCAACGAGCAGATCAAGGCGGTGGCCAGTTCCGGCGTGCGGCCGGCCGGATCCGCTGCTGCAGGTCCCAGCGGCCCCGACGACCCCACCTGGGCCCCGCTGGGCGCGATGGCCGTCGGCGTCTTCACTGCTGTCCGGGCCGCCTGCACCCACGGTGACCTCAGCACCGTCTCGAACCAGATCGGGCCCGACCTGCTGAAGTCGCTGATCCGGCAGCAGGACACCATGGCGGCCGGCGGCAAGCGGCGGGTCACCCGGATCGACCAGGTCACCGCGGAGGGCTTCAACGGGAACGTACCGGGCCCCGACGACCGGATGATGGTCGTGAAGTACAGGGTGTCCGGCGGTATCGGCGAGCTGAGGCTGGGGGACGACCTCGACGCGCAGCTCGCGGTGCTGCCGACCCAGGCCTGGGTCGAGATCTGGCGACTGGCCCGGCCGGAGGATGCCCCTGCGGTCGCGCTGGCCGCCACCTGCCCGAACTGCGGGGCTCCTGGCAACGGATTGGCCACCTGCCGCTACTGCGGGACGAACCTCACGGCCGCCGCCACCGACTGGGCTGTCCAGACCATCGAGTGGCTCGCCTAGCACTCGCAAACGGGTCGGGACGCAGACGACCTGCGGACCCCTGCCCCAGGGGGCAGGATGCCGGGGGACGTGTCCCGGGCGTCCGCAGGTCGGGTGACTGCTGGATCTGGCCGGCCGCAAAGCCGGTCGAAGACCAGTGGTCAGCGGCTAGCTCGCAGCCACCTCACGCGTCCGATAGCTACTCAAATTCTGCGGACCACCTCCTTTCCGTGTACGAGAACCGTACGACGTCATCCGCCGTCGCACCACTCGATTCGGCAGGTCCGTGCTCGTGTCGCGCAGCCTCCCCGTCCGGGCTCCGCCGTGCGTACTGACAGGGTTGGCCGGTGGAGTCCCGCCGGCTGATCGTGCGCGTGGCGCGCAGCGTGGTCGCCGACGTCACCCCGCTGCGGGTCTCGCCCGCGTACCGCCGGCTCTGGTTCGGGCTCGGAGTCAACAACATCGGCCAGCAGATGACCGCGGTGGCAGTCGCCGTCCAGGTGTTCCGGATCACCGGCTCGAGCTTCGCGGTGGGCCTCGTCGGCGGTGTCTCGCTGGTTCCGCTGATCGTCTTCGGGCTGTACGGCGGGGCTGTGGCCGACGTCATGGACCGCAAGATCTTGATGTTCTGGACCTCCCTCGGGCTCGCCCTGCTCTCGGCCGGGCTCTTCGTGCAGTCAGCGCTCGGGGTGCGCTCGGTGTGGCTGCTCTACCTGATCGTGGCCCTGCAGTCGGGGCTGGCGGCGGTGAACAACCCGGCCCGGTCCGCCGCGATCCCGCGACTGGTAGGGATCGATCTCCTGCCGGCGGCCAACGCGCTGCAGCAGGTCACCTTCAACCTCGGGTTCACCGCCGGCCCGCTGCTGGCGGGTGCCCTGATCGCGTTGGTGAACCTCGACGCCGCGTACCTCCTCGACTTCCTTTCCTTTGGTGCCGCTCTGTACGCGGTGTTTCGGCTGCCGGCGATGCCGCCCGTCGGGGGTACGCCGGGGCAGCGGGCCGGCTTCGCCTCCGTGCTCGAAGGCCTGCGTTTCCTGCGGGGCCGCCAGGCCGTGCTGATGACCTTCCTCATCGACATCGACGCCATGGTCTTCGGCATGCCGCGCGCACTGTTCCCCGCCGCCGCCGGCCTGTTCTACGCCGGTGGGGCCGGCACGGTCGGCCTGCTCAGCGCCGCGCCCGCGTTCGGGGCGATGGTCGGCGCGACGCTGTCCGGCGGGTTGACCCGGGTACGCCGGCAGGGCCTGGCGGTGATCGCCGCTGTCCTGGTGTGGGGCCTGGCCATCGCCGGGTTCGGACTGACCAGCGTGCTGTGGCTCGGGGTGCTGCTGCTGGCGATCGCCGGGGCTGCCGACATGGTCAGCTCGGTGTTCCGTACGACCATCTTGCAGACCGCGACGCCCGATGCGTTGCGGGGCCGGCTGCAGGGGGTCTTCCTCGTCGTGGTGGGCGGCGGGCCGCGACTAGGTGACGTCGAGTCCGGGAGCGTCGCGTCGTTGACGAACGAGCGCATCTCCATCGTCAGCGGCGGCATTCTCTGCGTACTCGGCGCGGCCCTGCTGGCGCTGCTCTACCCGTCCTTCGCCCGCTACCGCTCCGACACCCCCCCGCCCCCCGAGCTCCCGTTGATCATGGAGTAGTTGGGGTCCGTCCTTGATCGAACACCCCAACAAGTCCATGATCAACACGTGCTTGCGGGGGGTGCGGGCGACCCGTGGTGAGTACGAGGGCGGCGAGGCGCAGGTCGGCGACGAAGCCGGTGTACGCGGCGTCCTGGTCGTCGGCGCGCAGGATCGCGGACGGGTGCAGCGTGGCCAGCAGCCAGCCCGCTTGCAGCGCCGCCGGCTCGTCCCTGCGGGCGACTCGCGGGATTAGCCGGCCGCGGTCCCTGGTCACCCGGAAGGTCGGCCCGAGCAGCGCCTTGCCCGCGGTGGCGCCGAGCAGGACCACGACGTCTGGGTCCACGACGGCGAGCTCGGCCAGCAACCAGGGCTTGCAGGCGTCGATGTGCACGGTGTCGGGAGTCTGGTGAATCCGCCGGGTGCCTCCGCCGCCCTCGCCGCCGGCTGAAAACCGGAAATGCTTCACAGTGTTCGTGACGTACACGGTCGACCGGTCGATGCCGACCTCACCCAAGGCCCGGTCGAGCAGCTGACCGGCGGGCCCCACGAACGGCATGCCCCGCCGGTCCTCCACGTCCCCGGGCTGCTCCCCGACGACGGCCAGCCGCGCGCCCGCGGGCCCGGCCGAGAACACGGTCTGGGTCGCCGGTCCGGCCAGCTCGCAGCCGGCGCAGGTCAACGCCGCAGTACGCAGGGCAGCCAACCCAGCGCCGGCCGGTACGAAGCCGGCGGCACCGGGGAAGGCCACGACGCTCACGCGATCAGCCGTCGACCCAGACCTCGACGAGCTGAGCCACTGCGGCCTCCGGCGAGAGCCCGATCTCGGCGGCCTTGGCCTTCAGCCGCTTGCGCAGCCCCTTGGACAAGATGATCGCGAGCTCGACCTCCTTGACCGGCTCGTCCGGCGCGGGCTTCTCCTTCGCGCCCTTGCCGCCCTTCGCCTTGTGGCCGTGCTCGGTGAGGTTCAACCGGGCCGGCGCGCTCTGGGTGGAACCAGCAGACTGGCCGTGCGGCTTCTTGCCCTGGCGCTGCTCGGCCGGCGGCATCAGCTCGGCCAGGGTCGGGACGGTCGCGGTCCCGCGTCCCTTGCGACGCACCCGCTCGGAACCGTTGTGGATCAACAGGTCTCGCCCGGTGGCAGGGGCTGACTCCACCGGCTCGGTGCGGGCAGGAGCGGAGGGCGGGGCGACGCCGGCGCCCAGCGGCTTCACCCGCGGCAAGGCCTGACGCGGCGCTGGGTTGGCCGCCCCCCGGCTGCTCCGGATCCGCGGCGGTGGTACGTCGGTCATCGTCGTCCTTTACCTAGCGGCCCGGCGTCGACCGGGCGGGCGAGCAGGTGGTCGAGGTGGTCGTCGAGGGCGTCCGCGACCTCGCGTGCCCCCGGGGATCGCCAGGCCTGGACCGGGACGCAAGCCCCCTCGGCCTGCTGCACGGCGGTCCGGTCCAGCAGCGCCGGCTCCAGCACCAGGTCCCCGTACGTACGGCGCAGCTCGTCGTGCCGGAAGCGGTGCTCGACCGACTGGGCGCGGAGCTTGTTGACCAGGATCCCGGCTGGGCGCAGCCGCAGGTTGTCCGAGCGCACGAGCTCGATCGCGTCGAGGGCGGCAGCGGCCCCCTGCAGGGCGAACAGGCTGGGCTCGGCCACGACGAGGGCGACGTGGCTGGCGGCGAGCGCGTTGCGGGTGAGGCCGCCCAGCGAGGGCGGGCTGTCGACGAGGACGAGGTCGTAACCGCGCAGGCCACCCATGGCGATGCGCAGCCGCAGCGTCGACTCCCGGCCGGCCAGCGCGTTGTGACGCTCGAGCAGCGAGTCCGCGGCGATCACGTCGACCTCGGGCCCCCAGCCGCTGCGGGCGACCGCGTGGGCGAGCAGCTTGGGCCGCGGGTCCGACAGCACGTCCGAGGCGGTGAACCTCACCTCGGGCGGGTCCAGCACGGTCGAGGCGTTCCCCTGCGGGTCCAGGTCGACCACGAGCGTGCGTACGCCCCGTTCCCAGGCGGCACCGGCCAGGCCGAGGGTGACGGAGGTCTTGCCCACTCCACCCTTGAGGCTGATGACGGCGACGACGAGCACCCCGCGAGTCTGCCAGGTCCGGCGCCCGGGTCCGGCTGGACACGTGAACGTCAGCCGTTCGGTGCACGGGCCGCTCTGGTCGAGAGTGTGGCCGCGGTTGCACGGGCGTACCGGTCGAGCGCGACCCGGCGTTCTTCGTCGTGCAGGACGACGCGGTCGGGGTAGCCGGCCGGCGGCCCGCCCGGCAGGGCCCAGGGTTCGTGCACGCCGCTGCCGGGTACGTCGCGCAGCTCAGGTACGTAGCGCCGGACGTACTCGCCGTCGGGGTCGAACTTGAGCCCCTGGAGGACCGGGTTGAAGACCCGGTAGTAGGGAGCGGCGTCGGTACCCGTGCCGGCCACCCACTGCCAGCCGTGCTGGTTCGACGCGAGGTCGCCGTCGCGCAGCCAGCGCATGAACCACCGCGCGCCCTGCGTCCACTCCAGGTGCAGGTCCTTGACCAGGAACGAGGCGACGACCATCCGGACCCGGTTGTGCACCCAGCCCTGCGCCCGAAGCTGGCGCATCCCGGCGTCCACGAAGGGATAGCCCGTTCGTCCCTGCTGCCAGGCGGTCAGCGCCGCGTCAGCCTCGGGACCGGAGTCGAACTCCATGCCGGCGAGGTCGGTGCGCAGGTAGGCCCGGGCCGAGTCCGGTCGGTGGTGCAGCACGTCGGCGTAGAACTCGCGCCAGGCCAGCTCCTTGCTGAAGACCTCGTGCGAGCGCTCTGACCCAGGGTCCCCGCCGAGGTCGGCGAGCAGCGTGCGCGGGTGGATCTCTCCCCAGCGCAGGGCCGCCGACAGTGACGAGGTCCCCGCCATATCCGGACGGTTCCGCCGCTGCGCGTAGGTCTCCAGGCCGTGCTCGAGGTAGTCCGCCCAGCGCCGCCGGGCCGCCTCCTCGCCGACCGGGGGCAGCACCAGGTCGCCCAGTCCTGGCTCGAGGGGCAGCTCGGCGCTCCCGGCCAGGGCGAGCCACTCGATGCCGGTGGGCGGGTCCGGGGCGGGTCGGCGCCAGCCGTGCGCCGACCAGGCTCGGTAGAAGGGCGTGTACACCCGGTACGGCGACCCGTCGTCCTTGCGTACCCGACCCGGGGCCACCGCATAGGGCGACCCGGTCCTGACCAGCTGTGCGCTCGCGGCCTCGAGCGCCCCAGCGACCGCGGCGTCCCGCTTTGATCCGTACGGGCCGAAGTCGGCCGCGCAGTGCACTGCGCCCGCGCTGACCTCGGCGGCTACCGCGGGCACGACCTGCACGGGGTCGCCGAACCGCACATGCAGCCGCCCGCCAAGGCTCGCGTCGAGCGCGCCCAGACTGCGCAGAAGGTAGGTACGCCGCACGTCGCCCGCCGGTCCCCAGAGCGCCGGGTCGACGACGAAGAGCGGCAGCGGGCTCGACTGTCCGCCATCGCAAGCCGCGAGCAGGGCCGGGTTGTCCAGCAGCCGCAGGTCCCGCCGGAACCACAGGACCGAAGTGCTCACCGACCGACCGTAGGGGCGGACCCGGCGGCCCGCACCTCAGGTGGCGGACAGCAGTCGCCGGGAAGGGGACAATGAACGGGTGACCGACCTGATCGACACCACGGAGATGTACCTGCGCACCATCTTCGAGCTCGAGGAAGAGGGCGTGGTCGCGCTGCGCGCACGGATCGCCGAGCGGCTCGGGCAGAGCGGACCGACCGTGAGCCAGACTGTCGCCCGGATGGAGCGCGACGGGTTGCTGCACGTCGAGGACGACCGCCACCTCCAGCTCACCGACGAGGGCTTGGCGATGGCGACCCGGGTGATGCGCAAGCACCGGCTCGCGGAGTGCCTGCTCGTCGATGTGATCGGGCTGGCCTGGGAGGACGTGCATGCGGAGGCCTGCCGCTGGGAGCACGTGATGTCCGAGACCGTCGAGCTGCGGATCCTCGAGCTGCTCGGGCACCCCACGAGCTCTCCCTACGGGAACCCGATCCCTGGCCTGGCCGAGCTCGGCGACGCGTCCGGCGCCGACTCCGGCGAGGTCCTCGTGGGGCTCGACAAGATCGCCACCGACGAGCCGCACCGGGTGCTCGTCCGTCGCCTCGGCGAGCCGATCCAGATGGACGTGACCATCATGGCGTCGCTGCGCCGGGCCGGGGTCATGCCTGGGGAGTTCGTCAAGGTGCGCCTGTCCGACGGCGGTGTCCTGGTCGGCAGCGGGATGGAGTACGCCGAGCTCTCGGTCGAGTCCGCCGGTCACATCTTCGTCGTGGCCAGGTAGCCGGCCTTGGAGCCGTTCTTCTCCTCCGTCGAGGACGTACGCGCCCGGCTCGACGCCGTCGGCTACCTGGCCGACCAGGCCATCGCCACCACCGTCTTTCTCGCCGACCGGCTCGGCAAGCCGCTCCTGGTCGAGGGGCCCGCCGGCGTCGGCAAGACCGAGCTGGCCAAGGCTGTCGCCACCGCGGCCGGCGCCGATCTCGTACGCCTGCAGTGCTACGAGGGTCTCGACGAGGCCAGGGCGCTGTACGAGTGGAACTACAAGAAGCAGCTGTTGCGCATCCAGGCCGGGCAGGCCTCCGGCGACGGTGCGTGGGACGCCGTGCACGACGACATCTTCAGCGAAGAGTTCCTGCTCTCGCGGCCCCTGCTCACCGCGATCCGGCGAACTGAGCCGACCGTGCTGCTCGTCGACGAGACCGACAAGGCGGACGTCGAGGTCGAGGGGCTGCTGCTCGAGGTGCTGTCCGACTTCCAGGTGACCGTGCCCGAGCTGGGCACGATCGTCGCGACCCGGCGTCCGTTCGTCGTGCTGACGTCGAACGCCACCCGGGAGCTGTCCGAGGCGTTGAAGCGTCGCTGCCTCTACCTGCACCTCGACTACCCCGACGCCGAGCGCGAGAAGGCCATCGTGCTGTCGCGGGTGCCCGAGGTCGGCGAGCAGCTCGCCGAGCAGCTGGTGCGTACGGTGCGGGCGTTGCGCTCGCTCGAGCTCCGCAAGGCGCCGTCGGTGGCCGAGAGCATCGACTGGGCGCGCACGTTGCTCGCGCTCGGGCTGACGACGCTCGACGAAGAGGCCGTACGCACGACTCTCGGTGTCGTGCTGAAGCACCACAGCGACCAGACGCGGTCCCTGGCTCAGCTGAAGCTCGCCGACCGGTCCTGACCGGCGGCTGATCTCGCCGGGCGCGTGACTCCGGCGACCTCTCAGGGATCGACTGTCGACCTCGCGCTTCCTTCCACCTGACATGTAGACGATCTTGCTGGAGCTGAATATTTCGCCGGCTGTCGAAGGCGCATGATAGGGCGATTGTTCCGAAGAGTTGTTGCTACGTAATGACTTTCGGCGTTGACGCCCTGTTGTGATCTTCGTATGTCGATCACCGCGCTCACCGTCGAGGCGCTCCCCGCTGGTACCGGTGATGCTGCCCTGGCGGTGCTGGACGAGCGACTCGCGGCAGTGCTGGACGAGCTGACCACGGTGGACCTCGCGGGTGTGGCCGACCCGTTGGACCTAGCCCGTCGCGCCCGGGTCGCGGAGTCGCGGTTGTCGGCGTTCCGCCTGGCTGCTCTGGCGGAGGCGGAACGTGCGGGCGCGGGAGGCGTTGGCTGGGGGGCGGATCGAACCCGCCCAGGCGCACATCGTGACGTTGGCCAAGGACGCGCTGTCCGACACTGTCAGCCCGGAGGAGCGGGCGGTGTTCGAGGCCGGGCTGCTGGAACAGGCCCGGACCTTGGACCCGTGGCAGCTGAAGACCGCGGTCAAACGCGCCGCCGCCCGGGTCGACCCGTCCGGGTCCGGTGACCTCCAGCGCGCCGAACGCGCGGCCCGGCAGCAGCGGGAGCTGGTCATGTACCCCCGCAGGTTCATGTACGTCCTGGCCGGGCAGCTCGACCCCGAGGGTGCCGCCCACGTGTCTGCCGCCCTGGACCCCTTGGCCGCCCCGCACGCCTCGATCCTGCAAGGACGCGACGGGCGCACCCCAGCCCGCGAACCCATCTCCGCCGCGCGGGCCCGCCGCCTGGCCTGCGACTCCGGGCTCCTACCCGCGGTCCTGAACGGGACCAGCGTCGTCATGGACTGGGGAACCAGCAAACGCCTCGCCACCCCCTCCCAACGCCAAGCACTCGCCCTACGCGACAAGGGCTGCTGCTACCCCGGCTGCGACCGACCACCCTCGTGGTGCGAAGCCCACCACCTCCTGGCATGGCTCCCCAACGGCCCCAGCAACCTCGCGAACTTCGCCCTGGTCTGCGACGCCCACCACGACCTCGCCCACCACGACGGCTGGACCATCCACATCGACCACGATGGCCAACCCGCCTGGACCAAACCCGACGAACCACTACCAGCCGAACCGCCCGAACCAGACGACCCCGACCCACCCGGCACATCCCTGTGGTGAATACGACTGTGATGAGACGACCGTGGTGGAGCCCCGCTCGGTTAGATCAGCTCGGATCGGCTCGGATCAGTGCCCGGGCGGGAGTGGGTTGTGGCGGATACCCGTACCGCCGCTGGAGGTTGCAGCGAACAGCGGAGCGGTCGCGGCACCCCAGGTGGTGACTCCGCTCGCAGTCCGGTAGACGGTGACGGTGACCGAGCTCGAGCCGAAACCACGGCACCGTGCCGTCGCAGCGTTCCCAGCCGCGACAACCGAGCAGCTCGTCGGGTTGACGGCCCACACGTACGAGGCAGAACCCGGCGCAGGGCCGGCGACCGCGAACGACCAGGTGGCACCGAAGGCCCCGCGCACCGGGGCGTTGACAGCGAGTGTGAGCGGTGGTCCCAGCACAGGGACCGTGTCGAGGAACGGTGAGTCGGCCGTGTTCCAGTGGGTCGCGAGGTAGTTGCCGGTCGGCGTGTTCGTGGAGAAGTAGTCGTCATGGTTGCAGTCGTACAGCTGCTCGTGCGAAGGGGGACAGACGTTCTCGATGACGACGCCGGGGCCGTCGGCGTAGCACATGACGTCGGACTCGTCGACGCAGTGACCTGCAGCCGACGGGTGCGGGCTGTCGCTCTGCACGGAGCCCAGGGTGTGCATCAGCTCGTGGGCGGCGACCGAGTGGAAGGACGAGGTCCAGCACCCGCTGTCGACGCGTGCGTACATGGGGAAACGTCCGTCGTTGTTGTTGTTGCTCTTCGTGCTGTCCGGATAGACCTGCGCGATCCCGCACAGGTTGGTCGCCTCCACGAACATCAGGTACTTGCGCCCGACGCCGGAGTAGCCGGCCAGCTTCATCGCGGAGATGGTGGCGTTGAACCCGCCGTCGGAGTCCGAAGAACTGCCCAGCGACCCAACGGGAAGGACCACGTGCAGGACGACCGGAGCGCACGACGCGTCAGTGACCCAGCCCACCCGCCGGCCGCCGCCGGTCTCCGCCGACGACACCGCCATCACGTCGTCTACGTCGGCGACGTAGGACCTCAGCGCGGGCAGCACGGTCGCGTACCGGTCAGTCGCGCCGACCTGGGTGACGTACGCGACCTGGACCCGGTCACCGTCCGAACCAGTCCCCGTACAGCTCGGCGCGACGTGCTGAGCGAGGCCGAGCGTGGTGGGCGACCCGGGTGGCGTCGTGACCTGGGCGGTGGCCGCCGTGATCGCGGCCCGCGACCGTAGGATCCCCGCCGCCGCCAACAGCGAAGCCGAGGTGGGGCTGACGTGGATGTCCACCCCCGGCGGCGCGGCGTCCAGGTGGACGGACACCGTCTGCTCGGCAAGGGTCTTCACCCGTTGCGAATTGAACGACGTCAAGAATTCTTCGAACCGCGGATCCGTGGACAGGATCGGCATCACCCGGACTTGCACCTTGACGAGCCCCGCTACCAGGCAGGCGACGCGCCGCCGGTGCCC
>JANYIP010000110.1 GCA_025361995.1 Streptomycetales bacterium
GGAGCGCAGCGCCTCGACCTCCAACCGCAACTTCGAGGGCCGGCAGGGCAAGGGTGGCCGCACCCACCTGGTGTCCCCGCAGGTCGCTGCGGCCACCGCGGTGCGCGGTCGGCTCTCCTCCCCGGCGGACCTCACCGAGCAGCAGACCGAAGGGACGACCACCTGATGGACGCGTTCACCTCGCACACCGGGACGGTGCTGCCGCTGCGGCGCAGCAACGTCGACACGGACCAGATCATCCCGGCGGTCTACCTCAAGCGGGTCACCCGCAGCGGCTTCGAGGACGGCCTGTTCGCGGCCTGGCGGCAGGACCAGGACTTCGTCCTGAACCAGCCGCAGTACGCCGGCGCCTCGATTCTGGTTGCGGGGCAGGACTTCGGCACCGGGTCGTCGCGCGAGCACGCGGTCTGGGCGCTGCAGAACTACGGCTTCCGCGCCGTCATCTCGCCGCGCTTCGCCGACATCTTCCGTGGGAACTCGCTGAAGGGCGGGCTCCTCACGGTGGAGCTGCCGCTCGCTGTCGTCGAGGAGATCTGGGCCGCGACAGAGGCTGACCCGACCAGCGAGGTGACTGTGGATCTGGCTGCCCGGGCCGTCCGATGGCTTGGCGGGGAAGCGGCCTTCGAGCTGGACGAGTACTCGCGCTGGCGTCTGATGGAAGGCCTCGACGACATCGGGCTGACCCTGCGGCACGAGGCCGATATCACGACATTTGAGTCCACCCGGCCGTCAGTCCTGCCCACCACAACCCAGCATGTCTGACCTTCTGAGTGGTCTGGCGGGCTAAATCTGTTGCGACACAAGGAAGAACTGGCCCTCCGGTGTTTGTTTTGGGCGTGTTTTGCACATAGCGTCATCCCGAGTCGAGCACGGGCTCGGCGATCAGACTTTCGCGAGGAGAAGCAGTGAACAAGAGCGAGCTCATCGACGCTCTCGCCGGCAAGCTCGGCGTCGGCAAGAGAGATGCCCAGGTCAGCGTTGACGCGCTGCTGGACCTCATCACCCGCAGTGTCGTCGCCGGGGAGAAGGTGGCGATCACCGGTTTCGGCATCTTCGAGAAGGTCGAGCGCGGCGCCCGCGTGGCGCGCAACCCGCGTACCGGTGCAACGGTGCGTGTCAAGAAGACCCACATCCCGAAGTTCCGTCCGGGTGCTGAGCTCAAGGCGGTCGTCAGCGGCGCCAAGAAGCTCGCCAAGGCAGCTCCGGCTGCGGCTGCAGCCAAGGCTGCACCGGCCAAGGCTGCGGTGAAGAAGGCCGTTCCCGCCAAGGCCGCGGTGAAGAAGGCTGCCCCCGCCAAGGCTGCCGTGAAGAAGGCCGCCCCCGCCAAGGCTGGGGTCAAGAAGGCCGTTCCCGCCAAGGCTGCTGTGAAGAAGGCCGCGCCTGCCAAGGCTGCTGTGAAGAAGGCGGCGCCTGCCAAGGCTGCGGTCAAGAAGGCCGCGCCTGCCAAGGCGCCGGCCAAGGCTCCGGTCAAGAAGGCCGTTCCAGCCAAGGCCCCGGCCAAGGCTGCTGTGAAGAAGGCGGCGCCGGCAAAGAAGGCGCCCGCCAAGCGCGTCGCCAAGAAGGCCTGACCCACCGTTCGCGCACCGTACGCCGGCCCGGCATCCCCTCGGGGTGCCGGGCCGCGTGCTGCGCGGCCCGAGGCGGCCGAGTCAGGTACGCATGGACGCAAGGAATGCACGCGTCCGCGGCCCCAGCCCCAAGGTCTCGGCGACGGCAAGGTCCGCCTCGGTGTCGACGTCCCGGCGCACCGACTCCAGCCCCTCCAGCCCCACCAGCTCAACAGCCCCGGCGGCCCGGTGCGCCGCCGCTGACCCGGCGCCGAACCTTGGTTCGAAGTGGTCGAGCGATGCTGCCGCGAGCAGGGTCGTCCCCGCGCCGTCGGTATCGGCGACGAAGCACGAAGCGAGACCGGACGCAGCCTGCAGCGCCCGGGTGAGCTCGTCGGCGCGCAGGGCGGGCAGGTCGCTGGAGAGTGCGGCCACCCCCGAGCCCTGCCACTGCGCCATGGCGACGCTGGCTCCGTGTAGCAGAGCCTGGTTCAGGCCTGCGTCGGGCAGGTCGGGGACGGGCCGGGCGCCCAGCGAACGAGCCAGGTCGGCCACGTCCGGGTCGTCGGTCACCACGGCGATCCCGCGGACGCTCCCGCCGACGCCGGAACAGGCGACCACCGCGGCGAGAGTGTCTGCGGCCAGCGCCAGCGCCAGCTCGCTGCGCCGTTGGCCGGCGAAGGAGGCGAGTCGGGTCTTGCCCACTGCGAGCCGCTTGACCGGGATCACCACCGCCCAGCCGCCCATGCGAAGTGATCCTGCCACCACGATCTCTACTGGCCCCCGCGCGGTCGCCTCGACACCAGCGGGGGGTGCAGGGAGGATGGGGCGGTGGCCCGCCGGACGATCGAACCGTGGTACGCGTTCGCTGCGGGAGTTCTCCGTCCGCTCCTCAGGGTCGCCACCAGGCGCGACTGGCGGGGCGCCGAGAATCTCCCGGCCGAAGGCGGCGTCGTCGTCGTCCCCAACCACATCTCCCACGTGGACCCGTTCGTGGTCGCGCACTACCTCTTCGACCAGGGTCGGCTGCCACGCTTCCTCGCCAAGGCCTCGCTGTTCTCGGTCTTCTTCGTACGCACGGTGATCACCGGGGCGAAGCAGATCCCGGTCTATCGCGAGACGGCCGAAGCGGGGTCGTCGCTGCGCGATGCGGTGGCAGCGATCCGTGCGGGTGAACTTGGCCTCCATCATCGGCTTCCAGTCCTTGCCGTCCGGGGAGGTCGAGATGCTGAAGAGGTAGAACCCCGGGCCGCTGAAGTCGTAGGCGTAGCGGTGATGGCCGCGCTCGGGCTCGCTCATCTCGAAGGTCAGGTGCTGGCCTTCGAACTTGCCGTAGGCCGGCGCGCCGGGATCGCCGCCCAGCGAGTCGAACCAGTGCATGGTGTGGGCCTTGCGCTTGGCGTCCCAGCCATAGACGCCGTGGCCGCGGTAGCTGGTCTTGCCGCCGCGCTCCTCGACGTAGTCGGCCACGATGAAGAAGCCGTCGAGCGAGAGCCGCGCCGTGATCTGGCCGGTCGCGCTGCCGCCCTTGGCATCCCAGGCCGAGGGGAAGATCTTCTCCTCGCCCGCCCAGGTCCCGACCATGGCCTCCAGCTGCTTGTGCTCGGCCCCCGGCTTCGGCATCTCCATGCGTCACCTCCGCGCGGAGCCTAGCCGAAAAAGCAAAAGCCGGGCAACCGCCCGGCCGCTGCTCGAGTGCTGAGGAGGGCTTACATCTCCCAGCCGATGCCCGCGAACACCGCGTGGGTGCCCGACGAGCGCTGCGCCTTGGTCGAGTTGACGCGCTCGCCCATGCCGCTGAAGTCCACGAAGCTGTAGCGATAGTCGTAGCCGAGGTGCGCCTTCATGCGGCCGCGCATCGCGATCGGCATGTAGAACTGCACGCCCGCGCCGGCGCCCATGGTCTGCGCGGTCTGGCCCTCGCGGCGACCCTTGTTCTGCGAGATCGACGCGGTCGGC
>JANYIP010000127.1 GCA_025361995.1 Streptomycetales bacterium
CCCGAAGCGCTGGCTGGAGCCGACCGCGACGTCCGCGCCGATCTCGCCGGGCGGGCGCAGCAGGGTCAGTGCGAGCAGGTCGGTGGTCACCGCGACCATGCCGCCGCGGGCGTGGACGGCCTCGATGAGGGGCGCGTGGTCGCGCAGGGCTCCGCTGCTGCCCGGGTACGACAGGAGCGCACCGTAGAACGGCTCGTCCGGCAGCGGCTCGTCGAGGTCGTGCACGCGAAGCACCACGCCGAGCGGCTCGGCTCGGGTTCCCAGCACGGCGACCGTCTGCGGGTGGGTGTCGGCGTCGACGAGGAAGACCGGCGAGTCGATCGAGCTGGCCCGGCGCAGCAGCATCATCGCCTCGGCCGCGGCCGAGCCCTCGTCGAGCAGCGATGCGCCCGCCGTGGGCAACCCGGTCAGGTCGGAGACCATCGTCTGGAAGTTCAGCAGCGCCTCGAGCCGGCCCTGGCTGATCTCCGGCTGGTACGGCGTGTACGCGGTGTACCAGCCCGGGTTCTCCAGCACCTTGCGCAGGACGACCGGCGGGGTGAACGTGCCCGAGTAGCCCAGACCGATCATCGCGGTCAGCGGCTGGTTGCGGTCAGCGAGCGCGCGGAGCTCAGCCAGCACGTCGCGCTCGCTGCGGCCGGCCGGCAGGGCCAGCGGCCCGGCGGAGCGGATCGCCGGAGGCACGGCCTCGTCGATGAGCTCGTCGAGGTCGGCGCGGCCGATGAGGGCCAGCATCTTGGCGCGGTCGTCCGGGGACGGCCCGATGTGCCGAGTGGTGAACGGTGCGGAGGCTTCGAGCTCCGTCAGGCTGGTCATGTGAGGCGGCCTCCGACTGTTGCGTCAGTCAGGAACCTTGAAGGAAGGCTCCCGCGGGCCTCCCCCTCTGTCGCTCACGACGGTCGGCCGCTCGCTCCACAGTTGCCTCGCCCACACGGTCCTGTTGCCTGAGAGGTTCCGGGGAGGATTGCCCCTTCGGCGCCCCCGTGTGCGGGGGCTCTCCCATGTGGGTTCACCAGCACGACGACTCTACCTCGCCCAGTGAGCGGCGCAGGTCAGCCGGTGGCGCGGGTGCTGCGGCGGCGCGCGAGCTCGTCGCTGGGGTGCGCTTCGTCGGTCGGCTCGACGCCGTCGGCGCGCTCGCTCGGCAGCGCGGCGAGGGAACCCTCGACCTCGCGCCAGACCCGGCCGACTGCGATCCCGAAGACCCCCTGGCCGCCCTGGACCAGGTCGACCACCTCGTCGGCCGAGGTGCACTCGTACACGCTGGCGCCGTCACTCATCAAGGTGATGCCGGCGAGGTCTTGGATGCCACGGTCGCGGAGGTACTGCACCGCGGTACGGATCTGCTGCAGCGAGACGCCGGTGTCGAGGAGCCGCTTGACCACCTTGAGCACGAGGATGTCGCGGAAGCCGTACAGCCGCTGCGTTCCTGACCCGGTTGCGGGACGCACGCTCGGCTCGACCAGACCGGTCCGGGCCCAGTAGTCGAGCTGCCTGTACGTGATGCCGGCAGCCGAGCAGGCCACCGGCCCGCGGTAGCCGACATCCTCGGGGTGCGCCTGGACGTCGTCCTCGAACAGCAGGCCCTGCTCCCCCGCCAGGCGGCGACCCTCAAGCCGAGCGTCGGAAAGGCCTGTGCCAGTTGAGCCGGTCTCGTCGCCGTTGCTGTTCACGCCGGTCTCCAGTCCTGTGAAGCACACGGATGGAGTTACACCCGCCACCGCGACGCTAGGGCCGGCGGCAGCCCCGGTCAACGAGCGACCGCACGACACGCCGGGGGCAAACTCTCGACTGTGAGTCGAGAGTCTAAACCCTCAGCCTCCAGTTGATCCCCGACTACGAGCCGGCGCCGAAATCCTCAGGAGAGATCTGGTCGAGGAACTCGATGAACTTCTCGACCTCGTCCTCCTGCTCGTCCGGGATCACGATCCCGGCCGCCTCGAGCACGTCGTCGGCGCCGAAGATCGGTGTCCCGGTCCGCAGGGCAAGGGCGATCGCGTCCGACGGCCGGGCGCTGACCTCGACCCCGCTGGTGAAGACCAGGAGCGCGTAGAACACGCCTTCGCGCAGCTCGGTGATCCGGATCTGGCTGAGCTCGGCCTCCAGCGCCGACAGCAGGTCGCGCATCAGGTCGTGGGTCATCGGGCGGGCCGGCACCACACCCTGCTGGGCGAAGGCGATCGCCGTCGCCTCGACCGCGCCGATCCAGATCGGCAGGTAGCGCTCCCCGCCGATCTCACGCAGGAGCACGATGGGCTGGTTCGAGGGCATCTCGACCCGGACTCCGACTACGTCGAGTGGCTGCACGTCCCCACCCTACCTACCTGTGTCAGCGGCGGCCTGCGGTGGCCAGCCCGGCTTTCACGAGGGCTGCGTGCAGACGTACGGACAGCGCGGAGAGCTCGCGCACGATCTCCTCGGCACGGGCCTTGGCGTCCGGGTTGCGCTGGTTGTGCATCGGCGCGACCACCTGCTCGACCAGACCCACCTCGCGGTCGGCCGCCGACTTGAACGCCCGCAGGTGCCGGGGCTCGAGGCCGAACCCGCTCA
Organism: Streptomycetales bacterium; assembly: GCA_025361995.1. Taxonomy (GTDB): domain Bacteria; phylum Actinomycetota; class Actinomycetes; order Prado026; family Prado026; genus JANYIP01. The sequence continues at coordinate 2,551 of JANYIP010000127.1, forward strand.
TCTCGGCCACCGTCTTGGCGACGACCAGGGCGTTGCCGTCGTAGTGGCTGGACCCGGCCCGGGTCCCGATCAGCCCATAGCTCTCGAGCTGCGCCAGCTGCGCTGCGTCGATGCCGGCCGCCTCGATCAGCTCCTCGCGCGACAGTCGCAGGTCGGACCCGTCCCGGCTGAACGACTCCGGGGTCGGGAAGCCGTCCGACTTCACCAGGGTCATCGGAACCCTCGGCGCCGCACCGGGACCGGCGGGCGGCTCGAGGCCGCGATCCATCGCGTCGAGGTGCTCGCGGATGACCTTGAGGGGCAGGTAGCGGTCGCGCTGGGCCGCCAAGACGTACCGCAGCCGCTGGATCTCGTCGTGCCCGAACTTGCGGTACCCCGACGACGTGCGCGCCGGCTCGACCAGACCCTCGGACTCCAGGAAGCGGATCTTGGAGATCGTCACGTCCGGGAACTCGGGCCGCAGCTTGGCCAGGACCTCGCCGATGCTCAGGTACGCGCGGGCCGGGACCGCCGTGCTCACGAGCCGGCCCCGCGGGGGCCGCTGAGGTATGCCAGCCGGTACTTGCCGATCTGGACCTCGTCGCCACCGGCCAGCAGCACTTCGTCGATGCGCTGCCGGTTGACGTACGTACCGTTGAGGCTGCCCACGTCCTTGACCTGGTACCCGCCGTCCACCCGGACGAACTGGGCGTGCCGGCGCGAGACGGTCACGTCGTCGAGGAAGATGTCGCTCTCCGGGTGCCGGCCCGCAGTGATGAGGTCCACGTCGAGCACGAAGCGGCTGCCTGCGTTCGGGCCGCGGCGGACCACCAGCAGCGCGCTGCCCGCGTCGAGGGCGTCAAGCGCTGCCTGGTCGGGGTCCGGCGACGAGGCGTCGGAATCCGTCTCGGTCACCCCGAGGGACAGCGTAGACGTCATCTCCGAGGGAGACTGCGGCTCGACGGTCGCGTCTTCGTCGCTCGGCATGCGTGACACCTTCCTGGGAGAACCCTCGACCGCACCTCGACAGTCGTGGAATCAACGACAGTAGGTGGACCTGCGCAGAGGGTCAACCGGATCGGCCGGATCCACCCCGTTCGCACGGGAAACTCTCAGGTTTCACTCAAGACTGCTGCCCCGTAGGAGCGTCAGGAGGCCAAAGTGATCGCCGTGTAGCCCGCCGCGTCGAGCAGGCTGTCGAGCGCCGTGTCGTCGGCCAGCCGTACCTCCACCATCCAGCCCTCGCCGTACGGGTCGGTGTTGACCAGCTCGGGGTTGGAGTCCAGGGCCGGGTTGCGGCCGACCACGGTGCCGCTGACCGGGGCGTACACGTCACTGACGCTCTTGGTCGACTCCACCTCGCCACAGGTCTGGCCGGACCCCAGCTCGGTGCCCACCTCGGGCAGCGACACGTACACGATGTCGCCGAGCGCCTCCTGGGCGAAGTCCGTGATGCCGAAGCGGACCACGGCGTCGCTGGGCGCGGACACCCACTCGTGCTCGGCGGTGTACTTCAGCTGGCCGGGGGTGTCGCTCACGCGGGCGTCCGTCCTGTGCGTCGGGTCACTACTTCGGGTCGGGGATCGACTAGGGCGTCGACACCGGGCGAGCGTACGCAGGGGTCGAGGCCGGTCGCAAGGCAGTCACCGTGACCGTGGCGGACTCGGCGACCGAGGCGTCCCCGCCCAGCCCGCGCAGGTTCTCGACCACGCCGCCGGGGATGCGCAGCGCCGCTGCCAGCGTCCGGCTGTCCCCGATCGCCAGGATCGTGTACGGCTGGGTCAGCGTCACCGAGTCGACGACGACGGTCCCTGGGCGGGCGTCCGTGAACCAGGTCGAGGCCACGATCCGTACCGACCCGACCTGCAGTGCCTCGGCGCCGGCGTCGCGCAGCTCCTCGATCGCGTCCAGCATCGCCGCCGCGTCCACCTTGCCCTGCGGGTCGGTGACAGTGATGGTCACCCCGGGGCCGGTCGCAGGGACCGTCCCGGCCAGGATGCCGAGCGTGTCCGCCCGCTTGCGTGCTTCTTCCAGCGCAGTGGTCGACCGGTCGGTCCCGGTGGACAGCTGGTCCCGGGTCGCCTGCAGGTCGCGCTCCTCTGCAGCCAGCCGCTCGTTGCGGGCCGTCAGGTCGTCCAGGATGCCGACCAAGTCCGTCTCCCGTGCGGTCGAGAGGCCGTCGAACTGGGCGTTGCTCCGGACCTGCAGCGCCAGCCCAAGACCCAGCAGGACGAACAGGATCGCGATCGCCGCCTGGCTGCGCGTCCGGCGCGGCCGGAGCGCGACCGCGAGCCGGTGCCAGGCGCCGGTGTCCATCACGCGCCGAAGAGCTGCCGGCGGATGGCCGCAGCGTTGGAGAAGATCCGGACCGCCAGCACGACGATGACCCCGGTGGACAGCTGCGAGCCGACACCCAGCTGGTCGCCGAGGAACACGATCAGCGCCGCCACCAGGACGTTGGACACGAACGAGATCACGAACACCTTGTCGTCGAACACTCCGTCCAGGGTCGCCCGAACTGCGCCGAACACCGCGTCGAGCGCCGCCACGACGGCGATCGGCAGATACGGCTGCAACCAGATCGGCACCACCGGGTGAAGGACGAGGCCCAGGACGATGCCCACGACGAGTCCGAGCGAGGCGATCACGGTGAGCCCTCCTTGGTCGTGGCGTACCTCAGCCCGGTGGCCGCGGCCGCCGGAAGCGTCACCCGATCGACCCCTTCGACCAGGTACTGCAACCCGTAGGTCTGCTGCAGCGTACGCAGCCCGCGGCCCGCCTGGCCCGTAGTGAAGGTGGCCTGGATCGTGCGCGGGTCACCGATCGCGAGGATCACGTACGGGCGGGTCAGCGGTCGGTAGTCGACCAGGATCGCGTCGCCGGCCGAGCGGATCGCCGACAGCGCGGACAGTCGCTGGTCGTTGATGGAGATCGCCTCGGCGCCCGCCGCCCAGAGACCGTTGACGACCATCTGGAGGTCGCGGTCGAGGACGTGCCCGAGCGCCGGGTCCCCGGCGTCCCCAGGGCCGGGGGTGATCGCGTCGTCCATCGTGATGCGCAGCCCGGGGCCGGTGACTGCGAGCTCGGCGGCGCCCAGGCCCAAGAGCCTCAGCTGGTTGTCCAGGCTCTGACCCTGGCCGGTCGCTCCCAGCGCGGATGACTTCAGCCGGTCAACGTCCGCCTGCAGGCTTGCCAGCCCTTTGGTCTCCAGGTCGTACCGGGTCGTCTGCGCCTGGATCCGGGCCACCAGGTCGAGGCGGCGCTGAACCACCGCCGGCCGGGCGGAGTCAGCCTGCACCAGCGCCGCGGCCAGCAGGACGCCGACCAGACCCAGCGCCACGCCGGTACCGAGCCACCGCCGGACCGGCGCATGCACCTCGTCGTTGCGCCGGGCAGCCGCTGCAGCGTAGCCAGGGTCGAGTGCCTCGTCCCAGATCTGGGCAAGCAGGGCGGGGACCGTGTCCGGGCGCCGCTGCTCGGTCGCGGGCGGAGGGAGCGAGGGCACGCCTCAGACTAGCGAGGAGTGCGCCCGGGCTAGCGGCCTGCTTTGTCGACCACGTCGGTCCACTCGTCCAGCAGCGCGGTGGCCGCTGCCTCGGTCCTGGCCTCCGCCCACAGCCGGGTGACCGCCGCGGCCGGGTCCGGCAGGACCAGTGCCCAGCTCCCGTTGTCCTCCACCACCCGGACGCCGTCAACGGTGTCGACCTCGCGGTCGCCAGCGGCCTCCAGCACCGCCCTCATCACCTGTCCCTTGTGCGCCCAGGGGGTCGCCGCTTCGCGCCGTACCACGTGCGCCTGCGGGATCCGCGCGTCTATCTGGCTCAGCGTCAGCTGCGTACGCGCGACCAGGCCGAGCAGTCGCACGAACGCGGCGTACGGGTCGACCGCCGGCCCGAGCTCCGGTACGACGATCCCGCCGCGGCCGTTGCCGCCGAGGATCAGCCCGGGCATGCCCGCGACTCGGGCGAGGTCGTCCGCCGACGTCGTCGTCCAGAGCACCTCGACCCCGTGGAAGCGGCACACCTGCTCGGCCACCCGCGTGGTCGTGACCGGCAGCGCCACGCTGCCCCCGCCGCGCTCAGCAGCCACCAGGTCGAGGAAGACCAGCAGGGCCCGCTCGTCGCTGATCGCTCGGCCGGTGTCGTCGACGACGGACACCCGCTCGCCGATCGGGTCGAAGCGCACCCCGAACGCGGCCTTGGACGACGCGACGAGCTCGCCCAGTCGTCGCATCCCGGACGCTCGCTCCCCCGTCAGCTCCGTCGGGTGGTTGTCGTCGAGCCGATTGTTGACCGTCAGCACCTCGATCGGCAGCCGGGCCAGCAGCGACGGGATCACCAGGGACGCGACGCCGCCGGCGGTGTCCACGACCACCTTGAGCCGGGCCGCCTCCAGGTCCTGGGTGTTGATCGAGGCGCGCAGCTCTTGGACGTAGCTCTCCACCGCACGCGGGGGGAACGACAGGTCGCCGATCTCGCCAGGGAACCCCCGCCTGAACTCCTGCCGCTGGAAGATCCGTTCCAGCTTGCGGAAGGCGGCCGGCGACAGGTCGGACCCCGTCTCGTCGAGGAACACGATCTGGACGCTGTCCGGAACCCCGCGCAGCGTCCGCAGCATGATCCCGCCGGCCGCGCCGGCCCGAGCCGTCTCCATCCTGGTCACCGGGGGTGGCGCCACCTCGAGGTCGCGGACGTTCAGGGCGCTCGCTGTCAACGCGCTGATCACCGCACGCTTGAACGCCCGGGCGGCCCGCGAGTGGTCTCGCGAGGTGACCACGGTGGCGCCCTTGTGCAGCGTCGTGGCGTACGCCGAGGTCAGTCGGACCACGAGCTCCGGGGTGATCTCCACGTTGATGATCCCGGCCACGCCGCGCGCCCCGAACAGGCTGCGCTGACCTCGTGCCTCCCAGATCACCGACGAGTGGATGACTGCCCCGGCCTCGATCGTCTTGAACGGGTACACCTTCACGTCCGTCGAGATGATCGCCTCCTCCTCGACGACGCACTCGTCGCCGAGGACCGCGCCCTCTTCGATCCGGGCCGCCCGCATCACATCGGTGTTCTTGCCGACCACGCACCCGCGCAGGTTGGCGTGCTGCCCGATGAACACGTTGTCGTGCACCACGGCCCGGTGCAGGAACGCACCGCTGCGTACCACCACGTTGCTGCCGAGCACGGTGTACTCCCGCAACTCCGCCCCCGCCTCCACCTTCGCGTAGTCGCCGATGTACAGCGGACCCTTGAGCGTCGCGTCGGGGTCGACGTCTGCGCCCTCGGCGACCCAGATGCCGGAGGAGATCTCGAATCCGTCGATGTCGACCTGCACGCGTCCCTCGAGGACGTCAGCCTGCGCCTTGTGGTAGCTCTCGAGGGTGCCGACGTCCTCCCAGTACCCGTCGGCGACGTAGCCGAACACCGCCCGGCCCTCGTCGATGAGTCGCGGGAACACGTCCCCCGACCAGTCGACGGACTCCCCCGCGGCCACATAGTCGAAAACCTCCGGCTCCATCACGTAGATCCCGGTGTTCACCGTGTCGCTGAACACCTGTCCCCAGGTCGGTTTCTCCAGGAAGCGTTGCACCCGACCTTCGTCGTCGAGGATCGTGATGCCGAACTCGAGCGGGTCAGGAACCCGGGTCAGGCACACCGTGACCAAGGCCTTCTTCTCCTTGTGGAACGCGACCAGCTGCGTCAGGTCGATATCCGTCAGGGCGTCGCCGCTGATCACCAAGAACGTGTCGTCCGCCAGCGCAGCCTCAGCGTTCTTGACGCTCCCCGCGGTACCGAGCGGCTCTTCCTCCGTGGCGTACTGCAGCTGCATCCCGAGCTCTTCGCCGTCCCCGAAGTAGTTGCGGACCAACGAAGCCAGGAACTGGACGGTCACGACGACCTCGGTGTACCCGTGCTTGCGGAGCAGGCGAAGCACGTGCTCCATGATCGGGCGGTTCACCACAGGCAGCAGCGGCTTGGGCATGCTCGCGGTCATCGGGCGCAGTCGGGTGCCCTCGCCGCCCGCCATGACGACCGCCTTCATGACGTCGCCTTGCTCGGGTCCGTGCCTTCCATCTACGCCTCCAACGTCTGCCTTGTCCCTCGATCGGCGGTCACGAGGTCGCGTACCTGTCGTAGGTAGAGCACTCCGGCCCACCAGTAGAGACCCGTACCCCAGATGGCGAACGCCCAACCCAGGACGCGGGCCACGAGCGCGGGAGTCCCCGACGAGTCGCCCAGGAGCAGGAGCGGGAACGCGTAGAGCAGGTTGAACGTCGCCGCCTTGCCTAGGTAGTGCACCTCCAGCGGTCCACGGCCGAGCCGGCGGAGCACTGGAAGCGTGAACGCGAGGATCACGTCCCGCGCCACCAGCAGGGCGACGAGCCACCAGGGGACGATGCCGCGGAGCCCGAGCCCGATCAGCGTCGCGAAGATGTAGAGCCGGTCTGCGAGCGGGTCCAGCAGCTGCCCGACCCGGGAGATCTGGTTCCATCGGCGGGCGATCATCCCGTCGAGATAGTCGGTGAACCCGCTGACCATCAGGAGCAGGACCGCAAGGCCGTCAGCCTTGGGTCCGAGGATGAGCCACAGGAAGACGGGTACGCCGAGCAGCCGCAGCATGGACAACGCGTTCGGGACCGTCACGACCCGATCGGTCTGAACCTGGGTCTCCTGGACGTCCACTCCACCTCCTGGGTCTCGCTGCGCGACCCGCTCCCGACCCTACTCGCAGGAGGTCAACAGCGGGTGTCCACGGGATGAAGCTGCGACGCCAAGTCGGGTACGTCCGCGCCCCGGCCTCCCGCAGTCCATCACGGTGGCCAGGCGGGGTCGGGTTCGGCGGGTAGTGGTTGGTGGGGTTTGGTCCAGGTGGGTTGGCCGTGGTGGTCGATGTGGATGGTCCAGTCGTCGTGGTGGGCGAGGTCGTGGTGGGCGTCGCAGCGGGAGGGTGGTCTGTCGCAGCCGGGGTGGCAGCAGCCTTTGTCGCGTAGGGCCAGGGCCATGCGTTGGGCGGGGGTGGCGATGCGTTTGCTGCTGCCCCAGTTCATGATGACGCTGGTGTCGTTCAGGACGGCGGGCAGC
>JANYIP010000136.1 GCA_025361995.1 Streptomycetales bacterium
TGCTCAGCGGCACGGACACGCAGCCGGCGGTCGAGCCTGAGCCGTTCACGTGCAGGAAGATCCCGGCGCCCTTGTAGTGGATCGCGGGGGAGCGGTTGTAGTCGATCACCACCGCGTACTGGTAGGGGACCGTGTGCGTGATCAGGTGCTCGGAGCCGTTGACGTTCGACTCCAGCAATTTCATGTTGAAGCCGCCCTGGGTGTCCGTGCGCATCTGGTTGTAGTACGCCGAGTTGTTGTCCTCGACCCACCAGTCGTGCGTGGTCACCTGGTGGTACGTCAGGTGGGCACCCGGGTTCGCCTTGATCCCGAACGCCGCGGTCAGCGTGAACGTCCCGCCGGGGGTGGTGTTCGTCCCCTGGGTGCGGACCGACGCGGGGACCACCCCGTTGGCCCCCACCCGGGCCGCGGTCGTCGAGAGCACCGCGTGCCAGCCCGTGCTGGTGCGCTGCCAGGCGATGACCGTCGCGTACGAACCGTGGCTGGCGACCGTGATGACCTGGGTGGCGTTGCCGACGGAGACGGTCACCGGGAAGCGGAACGCGGCCGGCTTGGGCGTCGCTGGCTTGCGCGTCGGCGCAGTGGTGGCCGGCTTCTTCGCGACCGTGGGGGAGGCGCTCGGCGTCAGCGTTGGCGGCACCGAGGGCGAGGGGACAAGCGATGGCTGCGGACCCTGGCTGACGGCGATCGCGCTGGGCGCGGGGCCGGGCGGGGCCGCTGAGCAACCGACGAGGATGCCCAGCACGGCGAGGGCGAGCGCTGGCACCAGTCGGGTTCGGGTCGATCGGATCTGCATGCACCGCCTTTCAGGGTCGCACTGAGACCGCCTCGTCTCAGAGTAGAAGGGGCAGGACCGCCAGGGCGGTGACGGCCACGACGGCGGCGATCAGCAGCGGAGTGCGCCGGGAGATCTCGAAGCGGCCCTGCTCGAGGTCGCGGGCGACCTGGTAGTACCGCCGGGTGCCGGTGGCGAGCATCGCCAGCCCCAGTAGGCCGGTGATCACGACGACGACCTTCTCGTGCGTGCCAGGGGTAGGGCCGAATCGTGCGATCGCCGCCGCGAGGGCGAGGACCCCGATGGCCGTACGGAGCCAGGCCAAGTACGTCCGCTCGTTGGCCAGGTGGTCGCGCGCCCGGTTGCCCGAGGTGCCGGCGGCGGCTCCCGGGCTCGTACGCCTGCCGTCCGCGGTCAGCTGACGACCTGGTCGGTGCCCAGGACCACGTGCAGGACCGGCTTGTCCAGGGCGCGGCGCAGCTGGGTGGCCCAGTCGCGGCGGGTCAGGTCCGCCAGCAGGTGCGGCTCGGTGAGCACGACGACCTCGTCGGCCTCGAGGGTGGCGACGATCTGCACGACCGCGTCCACCGGGTTGCCGGTCGAGACCTCTCCGTCGACCTGGGCGACGCCCGCCGCCTGCAGGGCGCTGATCGATGAGGCGACCTCGCCCTCGGCCGCCTCGGCGCGGCGGTGGTCGGTCACACCGTGGTCGTCGCGGATCGCCTCGGAGAAGTCCGTGCGGGCGATGTCGTCGACGACCTCCTCGAGCTCGCTGCGGTCGTCGTGGCCGGGGACCACGACGTGGATCCGGATCGCCTCGGGGTCGTGCAGGTGCGCGAACCGCTCCACGTCGTGGTCGGTCAGGGCCTTCTCGGTGAGGAGCACGGTGGTGAACACAGCCACGAGCCTAACGGTGCCGCGGCCGCGGGAGGTCCAGGCTGCGGGACCCCGGGCCGCGGAGGCGATCAGCCGCCGGCGAGCACTGTGGCGAGGTCGAAGCGGACGATCTGCTCCAGCTGGGCGTACGTGCACGACGCCGGCTCGCGGTCCGGGCGCCAGCTGCGGAACTGGGCGGTGTGGCGGAACCGCGTACCGGCCATGTGGTCGTAGGCCACCTCGGCCACGAGCTCGACCCGCAGCGGCACCCAGGACAGGTCCTTGTTGGCGTTCCAGCGCGAGGTCGCCCCGGGTCGCCGCTCGGCGCCCTCCGGAGCGTCGCCGCCGACCGGGCGCTCGCCCGCATGCGACTCCCAGGCCGCCCACGGATGGCCGTCCAGGCTGTCGGCCCGGTACGGCTCGAGCTCGGCGACCAGCTCTGCGCGGCGGGCAGCCGTGAACGCACCGCACACCCCGACGTGCTGCAGCCGGCCCTCGTCGTCGTACAGGCCCAGCAGGAGCGAGCCGACCACCGGGCCGGAGGTGTGCCAGCGGAAGCCGGCCACCGCACAGTCCGCCGTACGCAGGTGCTTGATCTTGAACATGACGCGGTCGTTCGGCCGGTACGGCAGGGCCAGCGGCTTGGCCACGACCCCGTCCAGCCCGGCACCCTCGAAGACCGAGAACCAGCTGCGCGCCAGCTCGGCGTCGTAGGTCGCAGGGGTGAGGAAGATCGGTGCCGTCGCGTCTGCGAGCGCCACCTCGAGCAGGGCGCGGCGCTCGCCGAACGGACGACCGGTCACGTCTTCGTCGCCGAGGGCGAGCAGGTCGAATGCGACGAAGGCAGCCGGGGTCTCGGCGGCGAGGCGACGTACCCGCGAGTCGGCCGGGTGGATCCGGTTGAGCAGCGCGTCGAAGTCGAGCGTCGCACCGCGCGCGATGACGATCTCGCCGTCGACGACGCAACGCTCCGGCAGGTGCTCGAGGATCGCGGCGACGACCTCAGGGAAGTAGCGGGTGAGCGGCTTCTCGTTCCGGGAGCCGAGCACCACCTCGTCGCCGTCACGGAAGACGATGCAGCGGAACCCGTCCCACTTGGGTTCGTAGAGGAGGCCGCCCTCGACGCTGTCGGCCTCGGGGACCCCCTTGACCGGCTTGGCCAGCATCGGTTTCACCGGCGGCATCACAGGAAGCTGCATGTGGACGACGCTAGCGCCTCGTACGCGGCAGGGGTCAGGGTCTGGCTTCGATCGCGCGCAAGGTGCTGCGCAGGCTCTTCGTGACGAAGGACTTGCCGACCAGGGGCAGCAGGGCCCCGAGCAGGTGACCCCGGACCCCGATGCCCTCACGTACGAGCACGAGGCGCACGGTCATCCCGCCGCCGGCGCTCGGAGTCAGGACGTACCGGTGTCCGCTGGCCCCGCCCCAGGCGTTGCTGTCGGTCGTCGTCAGCCTGATGTCGAGCGGGTTCGACCAGTCGTACCGGAGCCGTTCCCACACTCCAGCCGAACCCTCGGTCACGTCGGCCCAGGTGTCCCCGCTGTCGTGCACCTTGAGGAACTGACCCTTGCTGTTGCCCCAGATCTGCGACCGGGTGGGGCCGAAGTCGGTCAACCCCGCCAGGAACTGTTCAGGTGTCGCGGTCGTCGCTTCGGTGATGTCGATCGTCGTCATGCTCGACCTTCCCACAGGCTAGGTGCTCAGGCTGGTGATGGCTTGGAGCAGGGCCGCGCCCGCAGCGAAGACGGGTGCAGCCACGAGAGCCGATCCACGGACCGATCCGTCCGACGCGAGCTGGCCCGACGAGATCAGCTCGGCCACCAGACGTCGAGGACCACCCCGAGGATGCGCACCGCCGGGTCCGCCTCGGGTTCGACGCCGCACCGCCGCAGCTCAGTCCAGGCTTCGAGCTGGTCGCGCGACTCGACGTCATCAGCAGAGTCGCTGCGCCAGGCCGCCAGCGGGACGTCTCCGTCGAAGAGCTCGCGAAGGAACCGCCCCAGCCTGTGCAGGTGAGGGACTGGGGCGACTGCGGGTGAACAAGCCCATGTGCCGCATCCTCGCACAAGCCGCCTCGCGCGATCGGGGCGTAACCTGCGCGGGTGGCTGCCCTCGACCCCACCAGCGCGCGATGGATGGCGGCACCGGGCCGGCGCCACTACGAGAGCTACTTCGTCGAGGCAGTGGCCCCTGGCGGCGGCCGCGGGCTGTGGTTGCGCTTCACGGCGGAGCGTCAGCCGGGCGGCCCGACCACCGGCGCCTTGTGGGCCGCGTACGTCGACGGACCGGACGAGTCAGTGGTGGCTGTGCGCAGCGCCGGCCTGCCCCTCCACACCGGCAACGGCGCATGGATCCGTTTCGGCGTCAGCACGTTTTCGCCCGACGGGACCCAGGGGTCCGTCGAGATCGACGGGCACGCCCTCTCGTGGGACGTGGCCTTCGCGTCGATGGAGCAACCGCTCCGCCACCTGCCACGACCGTGGATGTACGCAGCCCGGCTGCCGCGCACCAAGCTCCTCTCGCCGTTTCCCGCCGCAACGGTTTCCGGGCGCCTGACTGTCGACGGTCTCGCTGTCGGCGTCGACCGCTGGCGCGGCGCGGTCGGTCACAACTGGGGCGAGCAGCACGCGCAGAGCTGGCTCTGGTTGAACGCGATCGTGGCCGAGGGGGCCTACAGCGGTAGCTGGCTCGACCTGGCCGTCGCCCGGATCCGGGTCGGTGGCGTCCCGGTGCCCTGGACCGCGTTCGGGGCGATCAGTCTTGAGGGGCACCGGATCCAGCTCGGGGGGCTGGGCCGGCGGGTGTCGGTGACGGCGTCCGAGCTGGGCTGCTCGCTCGTGGTGCCCGGCCGCGGAGCAACGGTCACGATCGAGGCCAGCGCGCCGCCCGCATCCTGCGTCCGCTGGGACTACCTCGACCCGTCGGGGACCCGCCACCCGGTCTCTAACTCGCCGGTGGCGGACCTGAGGCTCACGCTCGCACGCAGCGGACAATTGCCGGTCGAGCTGCAGTTGTCCAGCTCAGCCGTCTACGAGTACGGGCACACGGCCTGACCTTGGTCCGCGCGCTGAGCCGGACGGGGTCCGCCGTTCGGTCAAGGGCTGGCCCCGTACGGCCGGTTCGGCGGCCTGGACAGTCACATCCAGTCGCTGACCCTGTACGCGGGGTGCTGCTCCCGCTGACGATGGGGTCTCCAGCAGTTCGCTGCACAGGTCGTAGAGGAGGTGTCGTGCGAGGTCGGCGCAGCGCGACCCTTGCCACCGTCCTCGCGGCCGCGATGGCGGCATCGCTCGCGACCGGATTGCCCGCGCAGGCCGTGCAGTACCCGCAGAGCTCGATCGTGTCGGCCGACCCGGCGGACAACACCCCGAACATCCTCAACAACGCCGACCAGGTGAACGACCCGGCCGAGGTCGACGCGATCGCCCAGGTCGGCAGCACCATCGTGCTCGGCGGCACGTTCCACCAGGTGCAGGAGGTCAACGCACCGACGCCGGTCACCCGGAACTACCTGCTCGCGTTCGACGCAACGACCGGGCTCGTGAGCACGACGTTCGTGCCGGTGCTCGACGGTGTCGTCGATGCGGTGCTGCCGGCCGGCGACGGGACGTCGGTCTACGTGAGCGGCGAGTTCAACCACGTCAACGGGGTCACCACGACCAGCATCACCCGGCTCAACCTGGCGACCGGCAAGGCCACCGCCGGCTTCGTCGCACCGCGTCTCGACGGCGAGGTGCGCGACGTCCGCCTGGTCCACGGTCAGCTCGTCATCGCCGGCAACTTCACCCGGGTCGGCAAGGTCACCCGCGGGCAGCTGGCGTCGCTCAACCCGGCGACCGGCGCGTTGACCTCGTTCCTGTCCCACGTGTTCTCCGGTCCGCTCAACGGCGGCATCCTCAAGGTGATGAAGATCGATGTCACCCCGGACGGCTCGCGGCTGGTCGGCATCGGGAACTTCAGCTCGGTCGACGGCCTGGCGCGCTCGCAGGCATTCATGCTCAACACAGCGGGGACCACGGCTACCCTGTCGAGCTGGGCCACGACCTTCTTCGCCCCCGGCTGCGCGCACGCCTTCGACTCGTACATGCGCGACCTCGACATCTCCCCGGACGGCACGTACGCCGTGATCAGCACCACCGGGGCGTACAACGGCGCGACCAGCCAGTGCGACACGGTGACACGGTGGGACATCACGAGCACGACGGCGGGCCAGCAGCCGGTGTGGCGCGAGGTCACCGGCGGCGACACCACGTACGCGGTAGCGGTCACCTCCACCGCCGTCTACACCGGCGGCCACTTCCGATGGTCGAACAACCCGTACTCCGGAGACTCGCCGGGGGAGGGCGCGGTGCCGCGCGAAGGCCTCGCCGCCCTCGACCCGTTGACCGGTCTGCCGCTGACCTGGAACCCGGGCCGAGCCCGTGGCGTCGGCGTCTTCGACATCCTCGCCACGGCGACCGGCCTCTGGGTCGGCAGCGACACGGACCAGGCCGGCGGCGAGGCGCACGGCAAGATCGCGTTCTTCCCGCTGGCCGGCGGGGTGACGCCGCCGCCCAACGTCGTCGGGTCCCTGCCTGAGGACGTCTATCTGATGGGTGCCGCGAGCAGCGCGCCCGGTGTGAGCCCGGTGACCTTCGGCGACACCGTGGACCGACAGTTCTGGATCGGGCCGGGCAACGCGCCGGAGACCACTGCCTACCCCGCCCTGGGCGGCAGCTGGAGCCAGGCCCGCGGCAGCTTCCTGGTGGACGGCACCCTCTACTCCCCGTGGTCGGACGGCACTGTCCTCGCCAGCAGCTTCGACGGGACCACGCTCGGTCCGCCGGTGTCGATCCCGCTGTACGCGAACGGCGCCGACCCACGCGCCTTCGCCGCTGACGTACCCAGCATCACCGGCATCTTCTACGCGAACGGGCGCGTCTACTACACGCTGATCGGCGACTCGAACCTCTACTGGCGGTACTTCACCGCGCAGAGCCAGGTCTTCGGCGCTGTGCGCGGCGTGGTGACCGGTGCGGTGTCGGCGCTGAACCCGCAGCGGGTCGCGAGCATGTTTATCTCCGGAACCACCGTGTACTTGGCAGACAGCGGCGACGGTCACCTCTACGCGGTCACCCTCGCCAGTGGCAGCGTCGCAAGCGCCGGATCCGTCACCGGCCCGGCTACCCTCGTGGACTCGACGATCGACTGGCGCTCGCGCGGCGCCTTCGTCTGGAACGGCACCCCGGCGCCCCGTACCAACACCGCGCCCACCGCGGTCGCGACCGGATCCTGCGCGACCGTGAGCTGCACCTTCGACGGCAGTGGATCGTTCGACCCGGACGGCCACATCGTCAGCTACGCCTGGGACTTCGGCGACGGGACCACCGGCACCGGTATCGCGCCGAGCCACACCTACGCGGCGGCCGGAACGTACGTCGCGACACTGACGGTCACCGACTTCGAGGCTGCGACCGGCGCCACGACCGTCACCGTCGCCGCCGTGCGCTCGGAGTTCACCGCGGTGAGCCCGTGCCGGGTCTTCGACACGCGCCTTGGCAACGGCGCGTGCACCGGCGCGCTCGCCGTCGCCAAGGCGACCGTCGGACCGGCCGGGACCCTGTCCGTGAAGGTCACCGGTGTGGGCGGCGTCCCCACCTCGGCAACCGCTGTCGTCCTGAACGTCACAGCTGTCAGTGCCACCAGCCCGACGTTCGTCACCGTGTGGCCGCACGGCGCGGCACGTCCGGTGGCCTCGAACCTCAATGTCTCGACCGCCGCCGCCACCCCGAACCTGGTCGTCGTGCCGATCGGTGCCGGGGGCACTGTCGACTTCTACAACGCCAGCGGTCGGGTCAACCTCCTCGCCGACCTGTCCGGGTACTTCTCGCCGACGTCGCCGGCCTACTACGCAGCGGTGACCCCGTGCCGGCTCTTCGACACCCGGTCCGGCGCGGGAGCGTGCCAGAACGCGCAGAGCGTGCCTGTCGCCCCGGTCGGCTCGGTCGGGTCGGTCGGCTTCGCGGGGCCGCTGCAGGTGCAGGTGACCGGGACCGCGGGGATCCCGGCCGACGCGACAGCCGTGGTGCTCAACGTGACTGCGGTCACCGCCACGGCCGACACCTTCGTGACCGTCTTCCCGGCGGGGGCGCCCGTGCCGCTCGCGTCCAACCTCAACGTGCACAGCGCCAATCCGGTCCCCAACCTCGTCGTGGTGCCGATCGGCGCCGGTGGCAAGGTCGCCTTCGCGAACGCGCACGGCACCGTGAACCTGATCGCTGACGTTGCGGGCTACTTCTCGCCGACCGCGACCTCGGGCTACTCCGCGACGGGTCCCTGTCGAGTTTTCGACACCCGGTTCGGCGCTGGCGCCTGCCTCGGCGCGACCGCCGTCGTCAAGGCTCCGGTCGGGCCTGGTGCGACGATCGCGGTCCAGGTGGCCGGCGTCGCCGGGGTGCCCTCGACAGCGACCGCCGTGGTGCTCAACGTGACGGCTGTCGGAGCGTCCGGCCCGACGTTCGTCACGGTCTTCCCCGACGGCGCGCCCAGGCCGGTGGCGTCCAACCTCAACGTGAGCTCGGCGGCCCCGATCCCGAACCTGGTCGTCGTGCCGATCGGCGCCGACGGCAAGGTCGACTTCTACAGCTCCAAGGGCAGCGTCAACCTCATCGCCGACATCGCGGGCTACTTCGCGCCCTGAGTCGGGCGAAGATGGGGGCATGAGACGTCCGGGTTCGGCCCATCTGCTCGCCGGACTGATGGCTGCGGCGGGTACCACCCACCTCGTCTCCCCGGCGACGTACCTGCCGCTGATTCCGTCGATGCTGGGCTCGCCGCGGGCGTGGGTGTACGGCAGCGGGGTCGCCGAGCTGGTCTGCGCCGCTGGCCTGGCGGATCCGCGTACCCGCCGGGTAGCCGGCTGGGCGACCGCCGCGCTGTTCGTCGTCGTCTTCCCGGGCAACGTGACGATGGCGGTGGACTCCGGTGGGCACTCAGGGCTCTACCGGGCGGTGGCGTACGGCCGGTTGCCCGTGCAGGTCCCGCTGGTGTGGTGGGCCGTCTCGGTGGCCCGCGGTGCTAGGGGCGCCCGATCGCGTACCGAGCGAACAGCCAGTCGTCGTCCGCCAGCAGATGGGTGAGCCTGGTCGCCAGCGGTACGTCCAACGGGTCGCCTGCCAGGATGCGCCCAGCGCCACCCCCGGCGAGGAACGGCGAGATCGTGAGGCACAGCTCGTCGAGCACGCCAGCTGCGGCCAGCTGGCGCAGCAGCGTCGGGCCGCCCTCGCACAGCACGTTGCGCAGCCCGCGCGCGTGCAGGGCCGCCACCGCCTCGGCCACGTCGACGCGGGCGTCGCCGCAGACCAGCACGTCGGCCACGGCCCGTGCCCGCTCGAGGGTGTCAGCAGGCGCAGACGCGCAGGTGATGACGAGGGTCCGGTGCTCCGCGGCCGCGTAGAGCGGCGCGGTCAGATCCAGGTCGAGGCGGCCGCTGACCACCGCGATCGGGAGCTTGGCCGGACGGTACCCCTCGGCCCGCGCCGTGCCCGCTCCCACCAGGACCACGTCCGAGAGCTGGCGCAGGACGCCGAAGACGCGCTTGTCGGCCGCACCCGAGACAGATCCGGAGAGGCCGTCGCCTCCGCTGGCGGCGCCGTCGAGGGTGCACACCATGTTCGCCCGGACCGTGTTGCCTGCGGGCGGGTAGGCGTACGCCTCCTCGACTTCGACGTCGCCGGTGGTCGGGTACAGGCTCGTCAGCAGCTGCATCAGGGCAGTCGGTTGCGGGTGGCGAAGCTGAAGGGCAGGACGAGCAGGGCGGCGATGACCGCCTGGGTGGCCAGCGTGAGCCAGAAGCCCCACGCCTGGCTCGTGCCGATCGCGCCGCCGATGCCCGCGCCCACCAGCCCGATCAGGATCGTGAGCAGGCAGCCGATCGGCTGGTAGCCACGCACGAGAAGACGACCCAGCGCGCCCACGATGATGGCCGCGAACAGCCCTGACCAGATGCCGTGTACGTCCATGACGCCGTAGCCTCGCACAACCGAGCCGTGCGAACGAAGGGGAGCGTCGTGGCCAAGAAGAGCTCGAAGTCTGTGCCCCCAAGGCCTGGATCCCCGGAGCAGGCCCAGGTGCGGGTGAGCGAGCTGCTCCGGCTGCCGGCGGGTGGCATCGACCTGGCGTCGTTCGACCCGCGCTCGACTCCCGGCGTGCCGGGGGACCGTGCCGCGACCGACGCCGACTTCGCCCGTACCGCCCCCAGGTTGGCCGAGCTGCAGGACCGGCTCTATGCCGAAGGCGTCGGTGGCGGCCACCGCCGCGTCATCCTCCTGCTCCAAGGGATGGACACGTCGGGCAAGGACGGGACGACCAAGCACGTAGCTGGTCAGGTCAACCCGCAGGGCGTCGTGATCACTTCGTTCAAGGTGCCCACCGCCGCTGAGCGCCGCCACGACTTCCTGTGGCGGATCCGGCGCGCCGTCCCGCCGCCCGGCGGCCTTGGCATCTTCAACC
>JANYIP010000148.1 GCA_025361995.1 Streptomycetales bacterium
CTTCGGCGAGCCGGAGTTCGAGACCGGTGAGCTTCTCCGGCTCGCCGGCGACGGGCGTGGTGTGGTCTCGATCCTGGAGCTGCCCGCTGTGCAGGACCGTCCGGCCGTCTTCTCGACCTTCCTGATGTGGATGCTGGCGGACCTGTACGAGGACCTGCCTGAGGTCGGCGACCTGGACCGGCCCAAGCTGGTCTTCTTCTTCGACGAGGCGCACCTGCTCTTCAGCGATGCGTCCAGGTCCTTCCTGCAGACGGTGACCCGCACCGTCCGGCTCATCCGCTCCAAGGGCGTCGGCGTCTTCTTCGTCACCCAGACGCCCAAGGACGTCCCGTCCGACGTGCTCGCGCAGCTGGGCAACCGGGTCCAGCACGCGCTGCGCGCCTTCACCCCCGACGACGCCAAGGCGCTCAGGGCGACCGTTTCGACCTTCCCGAGCTCGGAGTACGACCTGTCCGAGCTGCTGACCCAGCTCGGGATCGGCGAGGCGGTGGTGACGGTGCTCTCCGAGCGGGGGGCGCCGACGCCGGTCGCGTGGACCAGGCTGCGGGCCCCGCAGTCGCTGATGGGTCCCTGCGCACCGGCGAGGATGACCTCGCTGGTGGCTGCCTCCCCCCTGTGGCGCAGCTACGGCGCGCCGATCGACCGCGAGTCGGCGTACGAGCGGCTGGCCGCCCGGCTGGCCCCGCCCCCGCCCACGAAGGCAGCCCGGCCGTCCCGGCCGACGACCACTGCCCGGCCTCGTCGCACGGCCGGACCGGAACCGGCCAAGGACGCCGGGCGGGCGGTGGCCCCGGTCGTCAAGTCCTTCGCCGTGGCCGCGGCCGCCACGCTGGGCCGGGAGATCATGCGCGGGATGTTCGGCAACGCCAGGAAACGCCGTCGCTGACGCGACGACCTGCCGGGCACCTGTGACGGGCGACGCCCCATGGGCCGCCACGTCGGCGCGGCCCGGACCGCAGGACCGCCGGGCCTCTGAGCGGAGGATGCGGGATTTGAACCCGCGAAGGGTTGCCCCTTACACGCTTTCCAAGCGTGCGCACTCGGCCACTATGCGAATCCTCCGCCGCAGAGGCTACCGGGGTCGCTCACCGGCCGGGTAATCGCCGCCCTGGCGTGCGCCATGGGCTGCGTAGACTGGGCACCGACCCCTCGTGCGGCGTCATCCTGTGAACTCCCCCAGGGCCGAAAGGCAGCAAGGGTAAGCGGGCTCTGGTGGGTGCACGGGGGGTCCCTTATGCCTGTCGGTGCGGGCGGTTAGTGTCGTCGGGTGTCCTTGGCCCTGTACCGCCGCTACCGTCCCGAGACGTTCGCCGAGGTCATCGGGCAGGAGCACGTGACCGGCCCGCTGCAGCAGGCGCTGCGCAGCGACCGGGTCAACCACGCCTATCTCTTCAGCGGCCCCCGAGGCTGCGGGAAGACCACGTCCGCCCGCATCCTGGCCCGGGCGCTGAACTGCGAGAAGGGGCCGACCCCGGAGCCGTGCGGGGTCTGTCCCTCCTGCGAGGACCTGGCCCGGGCCGGCGGCGGCAGCCTGGATGTCGTCGAGATCGACGCGGCCTCGCACGGCGGTGTCGACGACGCGCGTGACCTGCGGGAGCGCGCGTTCTACTCCCCGGCATCGTCGCGGTTCAAGATCTACATCATCGACGAGGCGCACATGGTGACGCCGCAGGGTTTCAACGCCCTGCTCAAGGTGGTCGAGGAGCCACCGCCGCACCTGAAGTTCATCTTCGCGACGACCGAGCCCGAGCGGGTGCTGGGGACGATCCGCTCGCGGACCCACCACTACCCGTTCCGGCTGGTCCCGCCGCGCGTCCTGCAGGACTACCTCCAGCACCTCTGCGACCTCGAGAAGGTCGAGGTCGGCCCCGGCGTCCTGCCGATGGTGGTCCGCGCCGGCGCGGGCTCGGTCCGCGACGCGCTGTCGGTGCTCGACCAGCTCATCGGCGGCGCCGGTCCCGAGGGCGTCACCCACGTGTACGCGGCCTCGCTGCTCGGGTACACCGACGCGGCCCTGCTCGACGACGTCGTCGACGCGCTGGCCGCCGCCGACGGCGCGTCCGTCTTCGAGCTGATCGACCGGGTGCTGGAGAGCGGCATCGACCCACGCCGGTTCGTCGCGGACTTCCTCGAGCGGCTGCGTGACCTCGTCATCGTGCAGGCGGTCCCGGACGCGGGGGCCAAGGGTCTCCTGCACGCCTCGGAGGATCAGCTCGCGCGGATGGTGGGGCAGGCGGGCCGCTTCGGTCCCGCGGACCTGGCTCGCGCGGCTGACGTCGTCAACACCGGGCTCACCGAGATGCGCGGTGCGACGGCTCCGCGGCTGCAGCTCGAGCTGATCTGCGCGCGTGTGCTGCTCCCGGCCGCGGACGCCGACGCCGAGCGGGGAATGCTCGCCAGGCTTGACCGGCTGGAGCGCCGGTTCGCGATCGGGGCGCCGGCCACGGAGCACGTCGCACCAGAAGTCGGACCAGAGGTCGCACCAGAGGTCGTGGCCGAAGCTGTGCCGGTGGCTGACGTCGCCCCCGAGGTCGCCGCGGCTGTGGAGTCGGCGCCGGCAGAGCCGGCCGCTGTGCAAACCTCTCCCCCGCCGGAGGATGGGCTGGACCTGCACGCGGTACGCCGGATGTGGCCGGAGATCCTCGAGCAGGTCAAGGCCAAGCGCCGGGTCACCTGGATGCTGCTCTTCGACAAGGTGCAGGTGCTCGGGCTCGACGGGCGTTCACTCACTCTCGGGTTCCCGGACGCCGGGTCCGTCAAAGGCTTCACCGCAGGTGGGCACGACGAGGTGCTCCACCAGGCGATCATCGACATGGTGGGCGCCGACTGGCGGGTCGACTGCGTGCACCAGCCGGGAGGCACGGGTGGGCCGGCGGCGGCCGCCCCCGAGCCCGACGACCCGGAGCCGGTCGGACCACCGCCGCCTCCCGCTACCGGTCGGTTCGCGGCGGCTGTCGAGGCCGTCGAGCAGGCCGCCGCCGCGAGCGGCGCCGGCGGAGCTGGCGGTGCGAGCGGGGAGCCGGTCGAGGATCTCCCCGCCGACGATGACGACGATGCCGCTGACAGCGGGCTGGCCGGCGCGGAGCTCGTGGCTCGCGAGCTCGGCGGGCGGGTCATCGGCGAGTTCGGCGCGACCTGAGACATAGGGTCAACGCATGTACGAGGGAGTGGTCCAGGATCTGATCGACGAGCTGGGCAGGTTGCCCGGCGTCGGTCCCAAGAGCGCGCAGCGCATCGCCTTCCACCTGCTCCAGGCGGACCAGACCGACGTACGCCGGCTCGCCCAGGTCCTGGTCGAGGTGAAGGACAAGGTGCGGTTCTGCCGGACCTGCTTCAACGTGGCTGAGGCCGAGCAGTGCCGGATCTGTCTCGATCCGCGCCGCGACCTTGCGTCCCTGTGCGTGGTCGAGGAGCCCAAGGACGTGCTCGCTGTCGAGAAGACCCGGGAGTTCCGCGGTCGCTACCACGTCCTCGGCGGCGCGATCAGCCCGATCGAGGGGATCGGGCCGGACGACCTGCGCGTCAAGGAGCTCATGGTCCGGCTGGCTGACGGTACGGTGACCGAGATGATCATCGCGACCGACCCGAACCTGGAGGGGGAGGCCACCGCGACGTACCTCGCCCGGTTGATCAAGCCCATGGGCCTGCGCGTCACCCGGCTGGCCAGCGGCCTGCCCGTGGGCGGCGATCTCGAGTACGCCGACGAGGTCACGCTGGGCCGAGCATTCGAAGGAAGGCGGCTGCTCGATGTCTGAGCTGGATGAATTCTCCCGCGACATCGCGGCCCACGTACGGACGTACTTGGCCGGGGTCTCCGAGATCGCGACCGGGGAGTCCCCCGAGACCGCGGTGTCGGCGCTGATCGTCCAGCTGGCCCAGATCTCGATGGCCGGGGCGATGCTGGGCGCCGTCAGCGACATCGTGCCGCCGGACCGCTTCGAGGAGGACACCGGCCCCGACCCCGACGGTGACCCGTTGCGTGAGTCGCTCGGCCGGCTCCTCGAAGGCCTCGACGAGTACGCCTCGGTGTTCGACCCCCTGGTGCCCGAGCGGCCGGTGCACGGGCGGGTCTCCGACGACGTGGCCGACGTCGCGATCGAGCTCGCCCACGGGATCCGGCACCACGACGACGGGCGCTCCGAGGAGGCCCTGTGGTGGTGGCAGTTCTCGTACCTCTCGCACTGGGGTGCCCAGGCGCTCAACGCGCAGCGGGCGCTGCTGTCGATCGTGGCGCACCAGCGGCTGGACTCCGAGGACGAGACCGCGTCGGCCGCCGAGGTGGACGCACTCCTGCGCGACTAACTCGCGCGTCAGACCGAGCCGGGGCCCAGGGCCCGGCTCGGTCTGACACGAGCTAGGGAACGGCGTGCAGCGCGCGGCCCGGTATCCTTGCCCTTCCTTGGAATTCCCGTCCCGGAGGCATGTCCCTTGGCACTCGTCGTGCAGAAGTACGGCGGCTCGTCCGTCGCTGATGCCGCGTGCGTCAAGCGGGTGGCCCAGCGCATCGTCGACACCAAGAAGCGGGGGTACGAGGTCGTCGTCGTGGTCTCCGCCATGGGCGACAGCACCGACGAGCTGATCGAGCTCGCCGAGCAGGTCTCGCCACACCCGCCGGCCCGCGAGCTGGACATGCTGCTCACCGCGGGCGAGCGGATCTCGATGGCAGTACTGGCGATGGCGATCTCCGACCTCGGGGTCGAGGCGCGTTCCTTCACCGGCAGCCAGGCCGGCGTCATCACCGATGCGGTCCACGGCAAGGCCCGGATCATCGACGTGACGCCGGGGCGGATCCGCAGCGCGCTCGACAAAGGGGCGGTGGCGATCGTCGCCGGTTTCCAAGGGGTCAGCCAGGACACCAAGGACATCACCACGCTCGGCCGCGGCGGCTCGGACACCACCGCGGTCGCCCTCGCGGCTGCCCTCGACGCCGAGGTCTGCGAGATCTATACCGACGTCGACGGGGTCTTCTCCGCCGACCCGCGTATCGTCCCGACCGCCCGCCGGCTGAGGAGCATCACCTACGAGGAGATGCTCGAGATGGCCGCGAGCGGTGCCAAGGTGCTGCACCTGCGGTGCGTGGAGTACGCGCGACGCTTCGACCTGCCGATCCACGTGCGCTCGTCGTTCAGCGAACGTACGGGAACTTGGGTCGTCTCCGGCCACAAGGTGCCGGTGGCACCAGACATGCTCGATGAGAGGGAAGACGTGGAGCAGCCGATCATCTCCGGGGTGGCCCACGACCGCAGCGAGGCCAAGGTCACCGTCGTCGGAGTGCCCGACCGCCCGGGCGAGGCGGCCGCGATCTTCGAGACCGTCGCCGGCGCCGAGGTCAACATTGACATGATCGTCCAGAACGTCTCGGCGGCCTCGACCGGGCGTACCGACATCACGTTCACACTGCCCCGCGCCGAGGGCGACCGCGCGATGAAGGCGCTGGCCGCACGGCAGGGGGAGATCGGCTTCCAGTCCCTGCAGTACGACCCGGACATCGGCAAGATCTCGCTGGTCGGGGCGGGGATGCGCTCGCACCCGGGCGTCTCGGCGACGTTCTTCCGAGCCCTCGCGGACGCCGGCGTCAACGTCGAGCTGATCTCGACCTCCGAGATCCGAATCTCGGTGGTGTGCCGCGAGTCCGACGTCAACAATGCGGTGAACGCCGTGCACTCGGCGTTCGGCCTCGACGCCGAGAGCGGCGAAGCCGTCGTCTACGGAGGTACTGGTCGATGACCGCCCGGTACAAGCCCACCCTGGCCGTCGTCGGCGCCACCGGTGCCGTCGGCACGGTGATGCTCGACCTGCTGTCGACCCGTACCGACGTGTGGGGCGAGATCCGGCTGATCGCATCGGCCCGGTCGGCCGGCAAGCACCTGACGGTACGTGGCCAGTCGGTCGAGGTCCTGGCGCTGGCGCCGGAGGTGTTCGACGGCGTCGACGTGGCGATGTTCGACGTACCCGACGAGGTGTCGGCGCAGTGGGCGCCGATCGCGGTCGAGCGCGGCGCTGTGGCGGTCGACAACTCCGGCGCGTTCCGGATGGACCCCGACGTGCCGCTGGTCGTCCCCGAGGTCAACCCGGAGCAGGCGGCGATCCGGCCCAAGGGGATCATCAGCAACCCCAACTGCACGACGCTGTCGATGATCGTCGCGCTGGGCGCCCTGCACCGTCGCTACGGTTTGCGCGAGCTGGTGGTCGCGTCGTACCAGGCGGCGTCCGGGGCCGGCCAGTCGGGCATCGACACCTTGCGCGCCCAGCTCGCGAAGGTCGCGGACGACCCCGACATCGGCACCCGGTCCGGTGACGTGCGGCAGGCTGTCGGCGACTTCGGGCCGTTCCCGGCGCCGCTGGCGATGAACGTGATCCCGTGGGCAGGGTCGCTGCGCGAGGCCGGCTGGTCGAGCGAAGAGCTGAAGGTACGCAACGAGTCCCGCAAGATCCTGGGCCTGCCGGACCTCAAGGTGTCGGCGACCTGCGTGCGGGTCCCGGTGGTCACGACGCACTCGATCGCGGTGCACGCGGTGTTCGAGCAGGAGCCGTCGCAGGGCGAGGCGCAGGTGATCCTGCGCGACTCGGCGGGGGTGCTGCTCGTGGACAACCCGGAGCTGGGCGAGTTCCCGACGCCGGCCGACGCGGTGGGGACGGATCCGACCTGGGTAGGGCGGGTACGTACGTCGCTGGACGACCCGCACGCGCTGGAGCTCTTCGTCTGCGGGGACAACCTGCGCAAGGGTGCGGCGCTGAACACGGCGCAGATCGCGGAGCTGGTGGCTGCCGAGTTCTGAGCGGTCGGCGGGGATTGGTCGGGGGTGTCGATTCCGTACGGGCCCGTTCGTCGTGATTATGTGACGGCGGCACCGAGCCGCCTGCGGACCATGGAGGCTCTGATGCGCTACCTGCTGCTCATCCACACCAACCCCGAGAACTGGGCCACGCTGAGCGAGGCCGAGGCCGGCGCGATGTACGGCGAGTACACCGCCTTCACCCAGCGGATCGTCGACTCGGGCGAGTTCGTCTCCGGCGACCCGCTGCAGGGGCCGGACACCGCGACCGTCGTGCGGGTCCGCGACGGGGCCCGCTCGACCACGGACGGCCCGTACGTGGAGACCAAGGAGCACCTGGCCGGCTACTACGTCATCGACTGCGCGGGCCTGGACCGTGCGCTCGCGATCGCCGCGGAGATCCCGGACGCCAGGTTCGCCGGCGTCGAGGTCCGTCCGCTGGCCGACATGACGATGCCGAGCTAGGCAGCGACGACGTTGACCGGCGCAGCAGGGCTCGCCGAGGACGTGTTCCGGGCCGAGTCGGCCCGGGTCCTCGGCGCCCTGATGCGCCGTTTCGGCAACCTGGACCTCGCCGAGGACGCCTTCCAGGACGCCTGTGTCGCGGCGGTCGAGACATGGCCGCGCGACGGGACGCCGATCAACCCTGGCGCGTGGCTGACGACCGTGGCGGGCAACCGTGCGCTGGACCGGATCCGGCGGGAGTCCGCCCGGCTGCCGAAGGAGGTCGAGGCGTCCGGGCTGCGCGCGGGCTGGGGTCGGCGGCCGGCCTCGGCGCTCGAGACCATCGACCCGCTCGCGAGTGCCGACGAGCGGGAGGGCCTCGACTCCGGGGCACCGCTGGCGGACGACCAGCTCCGCCTGGTGTTCCTGTGCTGCCACCCGGCCCTGGCTCCGCAGGTCCAGGTGGCGCTGACGCTGCGTACCGTGGGCGGGCTCACCACGACGGAGATCGCCCGCGCCTACCTCGTACCCGAGTCGACGATGGCGCAGCGACTCGTACGGGCCCGGCGCAAGATCGTGCTGGCCGGGATCCCGTTCCGGCTGCCCGAGGGCGACGAGCTCGCTGAACGTACCGCCGCGGTGCTCAGCGTGGTCTACCTGATCTTCAACGAGGGGTACGCGGCCAGCGGGACGGACACCGTGGTGCGCCGCGACCTGTGCGTCGAGGCCGTCCGGCTGTCGAGCCTGCTCGAGCAGCTGCTCCCCGATGTTGCCGAGGTGCTGGGCCTGCGCGCGCTGCTGCTCCTGCACGACGCACGGCGGGCCGCCCGGGTCGACAGCGCCGGCCGGCTCGTACCGCTGGACGAGCAGGACCGCGCGCAGTGGGGCTCGGCCCAGATCGCCCGCGGCGTGGCGCTGGTGGAGCGGGCGCTGCGGCTCGGTCCGGTCGGGCCGTACCAGGTGCAGGCCTCGATCGCAGCGCTGCACGCCGAGGCCGAGTCGTCCGCGACGACGGACTGGGCGCAGATCGTCGAGCTGTACGGGTTGCTCGCGCACCTCGCGCCGGGTCCGCTGGTGACGTTGAACCGGGCTGTCGCAGTGGCGATGTGGGACGGGCCGGCCGCCGGGCTCAGCCTCCTCGACGAGCTGAGCGCCTCTGGGGAGCTGGCCGGGCACCACCGGTTGCCGTCGGCGCGGGCGCAGCTGCTGGAGCAGCTCGGGCGCACCGGCGATGCCGTGGCTGCGTACGACGAAGCCCTCGCCCTGGTCGACAACGCCCCCGAGCGCGACTACCTCACCACCCGCCGCGCCCGCCTCCTCTCGCGTTGATCTTGAGAGATGTCCGCTCTGGGCGGTGTGTCGCACGGACATCTCTCAAGATCAACGGGCGAAAGCGTTGGACGCCGGTGTGTCGGTTAGGGCACTACTGCGTAAGACGCGGTAGTGTCCGGAGCAGACAACCGGGAGGTGGTGCATGGACAGCAGTCAGCTGCTCAAGGGTGTTCTCGACGTCGCGGTGCTCGCCGTGGTGGCCGATCAGGACGGCTACGGGTACGACGTCGTGCGCCGGCTTCGCACGGCAGGGCTTGAGGACGTCGGCGACGCCTCGGTCTACGGCACCCTGCGGCGGCTCTTCCAGGCCGGTGCGCTGACCTCGTACGTCGTGCCCTCGGACGAGGGGCCGCACCGCAAGTACTACGGCCTCAACCAGAGTGGGCGTGACCTGCTGGACTCGTCCACCAAGACGTGGATGTCCTTCGCCCAGACCATGAATCTGTTGCTGCGCCACGATCCGGAGGCCGCGAAGTGAGTACCAGCCCGTTCGTCGGAGCAACCCTGGCCAGCGATGTCGAGGCGTACGCCGCGGTTGTGCGTGGGGCGCTCGCCGACCTCTCGGCGGTGCAGCGCGAGCTGCTCGTCGAGGACCTCGAGGAACACCTCGCTGAGATCGCAGCCGAGATCGACGGGCCGCTGGCCGAGCGCCTCGGCGACCCTCTGAGGTACGCGGCCGAGCTGCGCGCCTCGGCCGGATTCGACGCTCGCGGGATGTCTCGGCGGGCTCGGTTGCACAACCGGGTGGTCGGGGTTCGGGCGGAGCTGACCCGCAGACTTGAGGCCCAGCGTGGCTGGGGTCCGACCGTCGCCTTCGTTCGTTCCTTGCGCCCGGCGTGGATCTTGCTCCGCGGATACCTCGCGCTGATGCTCGCATCCGCGGTGGTCAACGACAACGCCAGCGGCGGCTTCTTCCCTCATCTGACCAGCCACCTGGCTGGACTCACCGGAATCGTCGCGATCGTCGTCGGCGTCTACGTGTCCTTCTGGCTCGACCGCAGGCAGCAGCGGGGTCTCGGGCGGATCGCTCGCTGCGCGATCGTCACAGCCACAGTTGCGATGGTGATCTTCGCCGGAAACTGGGCGCTAGGGGTTCAGGCCTTTGACCAGGCATACGACGCAAGCAGCCAGAGCGCACAGGCTCCGGCGATGGCACCAGCTGGCCCGATGACGCTGCCCGACGGACAGACGACATCCGACCTGGTGTCAGTCACCAACATCTATGCGTACGGTGCCGATGGGCAGCCGCTCGACAACGTCCGTCTGTATGACCAGGACGGGCACCCGATCGTGCTGGCCGACCCTTGGGCAGGCGACCCGTCGGTGATCCGTACGCATGTGCTGCAG
>JANYIP010000163.1 GCA_025361995.1 Streptomycetales bacterium
GACGAGGAGCGTGCGGCGGCCAAGGCCGGCTGGCGTCAGACCGAGGTGTACCCGCTGGCGATGTTCGCCGTCGGCGGCATGCTGCTGTTCCCGGCCGCCAACGACCTGCTCACCATGTTCATCGCCCTCGAGGTGCTCTCGCTGCCGCTCTACCTGATGTCCGGCCTGGCCCGCCGCCGACGCCTCATCTCGCAGGAGGCCGCGCTGAAGTACTTCCTGCTCGGGGCGTTCTCGTCAGCGTTCTTCCTGTTCGGCGTGGCTTTCCTGTACGGCTACTCCGGCTCGCTGTCGCTGGGTGCCATCAACGCGGCCACCGGGACCACCGTCGGGCAGGAACCACTGCTGCTGATCGGCATCGCGCTGGTCGCCGTGGGGCTGCTGTTCAAGATCGGTGCGGCCCCGTTCCACTCGTGGACCCCTGACGTCTACCAGGGCGCCCCCACACCGGTCACCGGCTTCATGGCGGCCTGCACGAAGGTCTCCGCCTTCGGGGCCCTGCTGCGCGTCTTCTATGTCGGGCTCGGCGGGGCCCGGTGGGACTGGCGACCGATGATGTGGGCCGTCGCGATCCTGACGATGGTCGTGGGCTCGGTGCTCGCCATCACCCAGACCGACGTCAAGCGCCTGCTGGCCTACTCCTCGATCGCGCACGCCGGCTTCATCCTCACCGGTGTGCTGGCGATCAGCCGGAACGGGGTGTCGGCGACGCTGTTCTACCTCGTCACCTACGGGTTCACAACGATCGGGGCCTTCGCCGTGGTGACCCTGGTCCGCGACCCCGCCGGCGAGGCCACCCACCTGTCCCAGTGGGCCGGGCTGGGCAAGCGGTCCCCGCTGGTGGCGTCGGTCTTCGCGCTCTTCCTGCTGGCCCTGGCCGGCATCCCGCTGACCAGCGGCTTCACCGGGAAGTTCGCGGTTTTCTCGGCCGCGGCCGCCGGTGGCGCCGCGCCGCTGGTCGTCGTCGGTGTGCTCGCGAGCGCGGTCGCCGCCTTCTTCTACTTCAGGGTGATCGTGCTGATGTTCTTCTCCGAGCCGGCCGCCGACGGGCCGACCGTGGCGATCCCCGGCGTGTTCACCACAGCGGCGGTATCGCTGGGAGTCGTCGTCACCGTGCTGCTCGGGATCGTCCCCCAGCCGCTCCTCGACCTCGCCGGCCACGCGTCGGTCTTCCTGAGGTAGCAGATGAGCTCCGCCGGACCGCTCGGCCTGCAGGTCGGTGACTCCGAGCTGGAGGCCCGGTTGGCGTCCGGGATGGCTGCGGTCGAGCAGCTGCTGCATGATACTGTTAAGAGCGAGGATGCGTTTGTCTCGGAAGTCGTTTGGTATCTCGTGGAGGCCGGCGGCAAGCGCTTCCGTCCGATGATGGTGCTGCTCGCGGCCGAGTTCGGCGACCGGGAGGCCCCCGGCGTGGTGCCGTCTGCGGTGGTCGTCGAGCTCACCCACCTCGCCACGCTCTACCACGACGACGTCATGGACGAGGCTCCGCTGCGACGTGGAGCGGCCTCGGCGAACGAGCGGTGGGGCAACACGGTCGCGATCCTCACCGGCGACTTCCTGTTCGCGCGGGCGTCCGACCTGCTCGCCGACCTGGGGCCAGCGGCGGTACGGATCCAGGCGCGTACCTTCGAGCGTCTGGTCACCGGGCAGATCCGCGAGACGGTCGGACCGGGGGACGGCGAGGACCCGCTGGAGCACTACCTGTCCGTCGTCGCCGACAAGACCGGGTCGCTCATCGCCACGTCGGGGCGGTTCGGAGCGATGCTGGCTGGTGCCGATGACGCGACCATCGACGTGCTGACCCGCTTCGGTGAGCGGATCGGGGTCGCTTTCCAGCTCGCCGACGACCTGCTGGACGTCGAGAGCGAGACCACCGAGTCCGGCAAGACCCCGGGCACAGACCTGCGCGAGGGTGTGCCCACGCTGCCGGTCTTCCATGCGCTGCGTTCGACGGACCCGGCCGATGCTCGGCTGCTCGATCTGCTGGCCAGGCCGCTGCCCGACGACGCCGAGCACGCTGAGGCGCTGGCCCTGCTGCGGGTGCACCCGGCGATCGAGGCGGCGCACGCCGACCTGCGGCGCTGGGCCGATGACGCGCGCTCGGTGCTGGCGCCGCTGCCCGACGTACCGGCGAAGGCCGCTCTCGTCCGCCTCTGCGACGCAGTCATCGACCGCTCCAGCTGAGCCTCCCCGCCTGCCTGCCCGCCCCGCCGTACCCCGCCCGCGTTTGTTGATCATGGACTAGTTGCCCATGTGGATCAAGGAATTGGGGCCCCTGCTCCTTGATCAACGCAGGGGGGCGGCGGCGGCAAGGAGGGCGGAGCGGGAGCGTGCGGCGCGCAGGGAGTCGACGCTGAAGACGACCAGCGCGACCCACACCAGGGCGAATCCCGCCCACCGCCCCGACGACATCGTCTCGTGGACCACCAGCAGGCCGATGATGAACTGCAGGGTCGGCGTGAGGTACTGCAGCAGCCCCATCGTCGACAGCGGGACCCGGCTGGCCGCGGCGCCGAAGAGCAGCAGCGGCACCGCGGTGACCACGCCGAGGCTGACCAGCAGCGCGGACGTGGCGACGTGGCCGGACCCGAACGTTCCACGCCCACCCAGCTCGATCGCCCCGAGCACGATGGCGGCCGGCAGCGCGAGCAGCGCGGTCTCGACGGTCAGGCTCTCGAGCGCGGGCATGCGTACCTGGTTCTTCATCAGCCCGTACGTGGCGAAGGAGAACGCCAGCACGAGGGCGATCCACGGCGGGCGGCCGAGGTCGACGGTCAGCGCCACCACCGCGGCGGTGGCCAGACCGACCGCCACCCACGGCCGCGCCCCCGCAATCGCCACCGGCCTGGCCGCGTCCCGCCCCGACCTGTCCGTCTGGGTCGTCACCGGTGACGGCGATGCACTGTCCATCGGCGGCAACCACCTCATCCACGCCCTGCGCCGCAACGTCAACCTCAAGATCCTACTGTTCAACAACCGCATCTACGGCCTCACCAAAGGCCAGTACTCACCCACCTCGGAAACCGGGAAGATCACCAAGTCCACCCCGATGGGCTCGATCGACCACCCCTTCAACCCCGTCTCGCTGGCCCTGGGCGCCGAGGCCTCGTTCGTCGCTCGCACCCTGGACTCCGACCGCAAACACCTCACCGGCGTCCTGCGCGCTGCAGCCGCCCACCAAGGCACCGCCCTGGTCGAGATCTACCAGAACTGCAACATCTTCAACGACGGCGCCTTCGGCCCCCTCAAAGACAACGACACCCGCGACGACGTCACCATCCGCCTCGAGCACGGCCAGCCCATCCGGTTCGGCGCGACCGGCGACAAAGGCGTCGTCCGCCGCTCCGACAGCACCCTCGCCGTCGCCGACGTCGCCGACGTGGGCGAGGACAACCTGCTCATCCACGACGCCCACGCG
>JANYIP010000177.1 GCA_025361995.1 Streptomycetales bacterium
CGGGGACCGGACGGTCGGCCCGCAGCACGATGGCGTCCGGCGCGATACCGATCGAGCGCAGCGCCGCGACCGAGTGCTGGGTCGGCTTGGTCTTCAGCTCCCCCGACGGCCCGATGTACGGCAGCAGCGACACGTGCAGGAAGAAGATGTTGTCGCGGCCGACGTCGTGGCGTACCTGGCGGGCCGCTTCGAGGAACGGCAGCGACTCGATGTCGCCGACGGTGCCACCGATCTCGGTGATCACCAGGTCGACGTCGGGGCTGTCCTGGGCGCGCATCCGGGACTTGATCTCGTTGGTGATGTGCGGGATGACCTGGACGGTGTCGCCGAGGTACTCCCCGCGGCGCTCCTTCGCGATCACCGCCGAGTAGACCTGGCCGGTGGTGATGTTGGCGCTGGCGTCGAGCTCTCGGTCGAGGAACCGCTCGTAGTGCCCGATGTCGAGGTCGGTCTCAGCCCCGTCGTCGGTCACGAACACCTCGCCGTGCTGGAACGGGTTCATCGTCCCGGGATCGACGTTGAGATAGGGGTCCAGCTTCTGCATGGTCACGCGGATGCCGCGCGCCTTCAGGAGGTTGCCGAGGCTGCTCGCCGTCAGGCCTTTGCCGAGCGACGAGGCGACGCCACCGGTCACGAAGAGATGCTTGGTCGTCTGCGGCGTTGCCACTCGGGCTCCCGTGGTTCAAGTCAGTCGACTGATGAGTCGATTCTTGGTCCTTCAGGGGGGCTCTTGACGTCCTCCCACCCACGGGCCACCAGGCTATCAGCGTGCGGCGACAGATCCGACCGCTACTGCTTCGGCACCGGCGCGTCGGCCCCAGGACCTGAGCCGTACTGGCCCCGTCCGCCGCCCTTCTGCTGGACCAGGGCGAGCACCAGTGCGACGCGGCCGGTGACCGCGTCCGCGGTGTCCACGCCCGACACCAACCCGCGGGCACTGCTGTTGGCGCGCAGTGCCGCCACGAGGCCACCGGCGGCCGCGGACCCGCTCGGGCCGGCGACGACGACTCCCCGGCCGGCCGCCCGGAGCGCGGTCACGAGCGGTAGGAGCGCGGCGGCGTCAGGTACGGTCGCCGGCCCGAGCAGGACCGCGAGCGAGGCAGCCTTGTCCGGCGCACCCGTCCTGGTCAGGAAGCCGCCCTGGGTCAGGCCTGCGAGCAGCGCGGTGGCCGGGTCGGAGGTCTGGCCGAGCGCGCTGGTCTGTCGGGTCAGCAGCGCGGCTGCGAGCGCAGCGGCCGCCTGGCTCTGGCCCGCGGTGGCACCCGTGCCGGCGGTGGCGGTCGACGCGGGGGCGAGCTGGGTGGTGATGCCGTCCAGCACGGTCGCCTGGGTCGGGTCCGACCATGCCTTCGTGAGCTGCACCGAGCCGGTGACGGTGGCCCCGGCCTGGACCAGCATGTCCGCTACGGCGGCGACGAGCGGGGCAGGCGTACCCGGTGCGAGAACCAGGACCACCCGCGTCTTGTGCAGCTGCCCGGCCACCAGCGACTTGGCGGTCGCCGCGATGTACGCGTCGCCGGACGCCGCGCGCGCCTTCAGTGCGGTCACCGTTGCTGCCGAAGTCGCCGGATCCGCCGGCTTGGTGGCTGTCAGCGCCGAACTCACCCTGGTCGAGAGCGGTCCCGCGCCGAGGACGACTCCGGCGGCGAGCGCCAGCAGGACGGCCCCGACCGACACCAGGTGGTAGCGGAAGCTCACCACGGCAGCACGTCCCGCAGCCGCTGGGCGAGCTCGTGCCCGCCGGGTACTGCAGCCAGCGCGGCCACGATCGCCAGGACTCCGGCCAGCGCGACGGACCAGGCGGCGACCAAGCCGACCGCAGGGCTCGCCAGTGCCGTCACGGCGGGCGCGTCCACCAGCAGCTCGCCGGCCCGCAGCCGGACCGCGAGCAGGGCGGCTGCGGACTCACGGTCACGGTCGAGCAGCTCGTCGTACGACGCGGGGGCCCCCGCCAGGACGATGAGTGCGGCGTCGGCGTGGGCGGCCATCACGACGGCGAGGTCGCGGGCGGACAGCCCTGGCGGCACAGCGTCGGCGCCGATCCGTACCATCCGTTTGCGGGCACCCTTGCCAAGGTCCCCAGGCTCCCCGACCACGAGGTCGAGCCGGAGCCCGGCTGCCAGCACCAATCCCGCGCCCTCGTCAGCGCCGATGACCAGCGGGCGGCGCTCACGGGCCCAGCGACGAAGCCCGGCGAGCTCGGCGCGGGACCGCTCACCCGGGCCGACCACCAGCACCTGCCGGCCGGCCATCGACAGTCCGGAGTCGGGCAGGCCCACTCCCTCGAGGAGCAGCTCCTCGTGCGTACGCAGGAATGCTGCTGCGTCGGACCCGACCGAGTCGAGCCGGCCGGCCATGCCGATCCTGGCGCGGTGCTCGGCGTCCGCCACACCGGCCACGGTGAGCACGTCGCCCTGGCCGAGCAACCGGTCCCGGTGGTAGACGCCGCCCTCGTGGATCCGTACCCGCTGGCCGTCGTGCAGCTCGGAGAGCAGCCCGGTCCCGGTCGAGTCGATCACCGGGATCCCAGCGGCCACCAGGACCGACGCACCGCGGGCCGGGTGCCGACCCGACAGGCTCGGACGTACGTTGACCACCGCTGCTGGCCGCGCGGCCACGAGCGCCTCGGCCGAGACCCGGTCGAGGTCGATCTGGTCGAGGATCACGATGTCGCCCTGCTCGGTGCGCCGGGCGATCGTGCGGGTGGAGGTCGCGGGGTCGACCGAGGGGCCGCGCGGAGCACGGGCCACCCCGGTCACACCGGGGAGCTCAAGAGTCGTTCGCCGACGAAAGAGTCTCACTCGTACGATGCTGCCTCTGCAGTCCCACCCGTCACGGCAGCGACACACCTTCGAGCCGAGGT
>JANYIP010000194.1 GCA_025361995.1 Streptomycetales bacterium
GCGTCGCAAGCTCGGCGCCGTCGCCGTCAAACTTGCCGACGAAGTGCAGGTACTCGACGACGTGCTCGTCGTCGAACCCGCGGAGCTTGGCGTCGTACTCCGCGACGAGGTGCTCCAGCGTGGTGGGCGGGCGCCTGGCATCTGACGTACGGGTCATGTCCGGCAGGAGCAGCAGGAGGACTCCTCCCGGGCGGAGCACCCGATGACAGTCCTCGAGGAGCGCGAGCGGATTGCCCACGTGCTCGAAGAGGTGACTGGTGATGACGAAGTCCTGGCTGCCGTCCGGGAACATCTCGAGCAGCTGCTCATCGAGGTTGGCGACGACGTCGGGCTGGGGGAACTCGGCCTCGGCTCCGAGCTCGGGGAACAGCGCCCGGTTGTCGTCGGGCTCCCAGCGGTCCACGTACCGGACGTCGGTCCCTGGCAGCACGGTGACGTACGGGTGGTGGCCGGGGCCGAGCTCGATCCCGCTCCCCCGCAGGTGCCGCGAGAAGTGCAACCTGATCGTGTCGGTGGAGTAGCCCCAGCCCGAGCGCGACGTCATCCGGGGACGCTAGCAGTCTCGATCCGTCGGCACGTGGGTACCGCGCCGCACCTAGCGGAAGGTCTCGTCGCAGCCCCCCACCACAAAGGGAAAGGGGACCAGGAACGCCAGCTGGGCCACGCTCAGACCGCGGGTCCCGAAGATGCCCTGCAGGACGGGGAGGTAGATGACAGCGGACGTGAACACGAGCTCGAAGGCGATGCCGCCGAGCAAGAGCTTGTTGGACCACAGACCGATGGCGAAGAGCGACGCACGTTCCGTCCGGGCGGCAACCAGGCACGAGTGAGCAACCCGCGGTCGATCACGCCTGCTTGGCGCGGACGCGGCGGGCGGTCCATAGCACCAGGCTCAGCCGGTTCACGACCCAGGGCGAGGGCGGGGAGTGTCTCGGTACCCAGGTCGATCGCCAGGATCTGCAGCACGGTCAAGGGAAGCGGCACTGCTCCACCTGACAGTGCGAAGACCAGGAACGGCACGACCTCCGGGACCGCGTGCGCGAAGATGTAGAGCGCGAACTTGCGCACGTTGTCGAACACCTGGCGACCGGCGCCTACCGCCACGACGATCGTCGCGAAGTCGTCATCGGTCAGCACCATCGTGGCCGCCTTCGCGCGCGACATCGGTACCCGAGCGGCCCACGGCGACGCCGATGTCAGCGTGCCGCAGCGCCGGTGCGTCGTTGACGCCGTCACCGGTCATGGCGACCACCTCCCCCAGACCCTGCAGCGCCTCGCAGATGGGCAGCTTGGCCTCAGGACTGGCCCGAGCAAAGACGATCTCCTCGCCGCCGGACAGCAGCGAGTCGAGCGCAGCGTCGTTGAGCAGCTCGAGCTCGCCGCCGGTCACGACGAGGCTGTCGGCGTGACCGATGCCGACCTGATGGGCGATGTAGGCCGCGGTGGGGCCGTAGTCCCCGGTGATGACGTGGATGCGGATCCCAGCCCGGTGGGCCTGCCGGACCGCGTCCG
Source organism: Streptomycetales bacterium (assembly GCA_025361995.1). Taxonomy (GTDB): domain Bacteria; phylum Actinomycetota; class Actinomycetes; order Prado026; family Prado026; genus JANYIP01. Next base: position 1,513 of record JANYIP010000194.1, read on the forward strand.
GAACTGCACCCCGGGCCGGGTCAACCATGGCGACCAGCCCGAGCAGCACGAGACCGGCCTCGGCGGGTTGAGAAGCTCGCGCGGCCAGCGTCGACCGACCGCGGCGGCGATGGTGTTGGGTCCGTACACCACGAGGCGCCGCGCTGCCTCACGCCCACCCAGACCCGTGCCAGAGGTGTGCAGGTCATGGAATAGCTCGGCAAGCCCACGGCGGCCGTCGACTTCGTGATCCGGGTCGGGACTCGCCAGCAGCGAGGTCGCCGGGGCAGTCACGAGACCCAGGCTGCCCTGGCTCGAACACTTCACGTACGGGCCAAGGTCCCCGCATAGCCCCAAATGAGGCAGCCAGTAGCGCGGTGCTTACTGGCTGCCACGGCACTTCCCATCGATTGGCGCTCGTCCGCCAGCCCGTGGCATGGTCGGTCGTCAGGGTGTCGACAGACGAGGGGCTGAGCAGATGGTGCTGTCACGGTGGAGCGCTCGTCGCGCGAGCTGGAGCGGGGTCCTCGGCCTCGCTGGGGCCGGCCTCCTGCTCGCGACGGTGGCCCCCGCTTACGCCGCTTCGAACCTGCCACTGACGGTCGACAAGACCTACCAGACCAACGGTCGGGTGGACGCGATCCTGCCCGTCGGCAACACGGTGTACCTGGCTGGCAACTTCACCGCCGTACGCCCGTCCGGAGCGACCGGGACCACCGGCCAGGTCACCCGCCAGCACCTGGCGGCGTTCAGCCGGACGACTGGCGCCCTGCTCGCCTGGAACCCGATCGCCAACAAGGAGGTGTACGCCCTCGCGGCGTCCACCGACGGGTCCACGATCTACGCTGGCGGGCTGTTCTCGCAGGTCGGCGGCAAGGCCCGGGCGAAGGCGGCGGCGATCAGCGCGAGCTCTGGAGCCGTCACGACATGGGCGCCGACCCTGAACAACAAGGTCCTCGCGATCGCGGTGACGGCCAGCCGGATCTACCTGGGCGGGACGTTCACGACGACGAACGGGGTGGCCAGGGCCGGCATCGCCTCGGTGACCACGACTGGGGCGCTGGACACGGCGTTCAACCCGAAGCCGAGCGACCGGGTCCGTGCTCTCGCGGTGTCGACGGACGGGAGCAGGGTCTTCGCGGGCGGCGACTTCCTGTCGGTCAACGGGGACACGAAGCAGAAGCACATGGTCGACCTGGCGGCCGCCACGGGCGCGGTGCAGGCATGGGCGTACCACCCCGGCTACCCGGTCTACTCGTTCGCGGGCACGAGCACCCGGCTGTACATCGGGGGCAACGGTTCGGGCGGCCACGTGGGCTCGTACTCGTTGCCGGCGGGATCGCGGCTGTGGGAGAAGCAGACGGATGGCGGCGTGCAAGGGCTGGCCTTGATCGGCAGCGTCCTCTACGTCGGGGGCCACTTCGACAACGTGTGCTCGTCGGAGGCGATCGGCGGAGGCACGAACGGTTTCGAGTGCCCCACCTCCGTCGCCGTACGGCACAAGCTGCTCGCGCTGGACGTGACCGCCGGGGCGCTCGACCCGTGGAACCCCGGGGCGAACAGCCCGCTCGGCGTGTTCGCGCTGATGGCCGGCAGCGGCAGCCTGATGGCTGGCGGCGACTTCACCAAGATCGGCAAGCCCGACGCGCTCGGCCAGGCCACCCAGGCGCAGCAGGGCTACGGCCAGTTCGCCTAGCCGCTCGTGTCAGACCCAGCCGGGGCTGGAACACTGGCCTGGTCTGACACGAGACGGATCACGGGGATGACGCGAGAGGTCTTGGCCTCATACTCGGCAAAGCCGGGGTACGCCGCAGCCTGCTCGGCATAGATCCGGTCGCGCTCGAGCCCCTCCACCGGGATTGCGGTTGCCTGGTACTTCTGCGCACCGAGCTCGACCGTGACGGTCGGGTGCTCAACGAGGTTGAGGTACCAGTCCGGGTCGGTGTCAGCGCCGGACTTCGACGCGAAGACGGCAACGTCGTCGCCGACGGGCAGGTACATCATCGGGTTCGTGTACGTCCGGCCGGACTTGCGACCGGTCGTGGACAGCAGCAAGACGGGGGCGCCCGCGAAGTTGCCGCCGACTCTGCCTTCGTTCGCCCGGAATTCGGCGATGATCTTGGCGTTCCAGTCGTTCACTTCAGGCATTGACACTCCTTGGTCGGCTCCCGTCCGACCCTAACCCCGCGGCTTGGCCCAGCGCGCGGCAGCGGCCCGGCGAGCCGACTCCGAGCGCTCCGCTGCGGTCAGCTTGGCCGCCCTCGCGGCGCCGCCCTTGAGCCCGCCACGGCGGCCGAGCTCGACCGCTGCCTGGTTCTTTCCCCCAGCGGGTTCTGCCTGCTTGTCGACCACACGGACAGGAACGGACGGGAACGGCGTCCGGTTCAGTGCACCGGTGACCCCGTCACGAAGGCGATCGCCTGCTCGAGCTGAACGGCTGTCCAGCTGGGGTCGCTGGGGCTGGCGTAGTTGTGGATGCCCTGGTCGTCGAGGAAGGCCTTGAGCGTGTCCGGCAGCGCGGCACTCATGACGTTGGGCGCAGCATCGGTGAGCCACTTGATGTGCCCGTCCGCACCGAGCACGTAGAGGATGTTCTGGTGGTTGACGTCGAACGTCATGGCGGCGCCAGTGAGCCAGTCCTTCGGGTGGGCGTCGCCGGGCTCGTTCGCCACCTTCCCGTAGCTCAGGTGGAACGCGTTCCAGAAGGCGGCGATCTGGGCCGCGCTCCCCCGCAGGAACTCCCAGTTCGGCTGCGCGCCGAACAGGCCCTGGTAGGCCTTGAGGTGGGGCAGGTCATCGCGGTCGGGGTCCACCGTGACCTCGAGGAAGGTGACCTTCGAGGTCAGCCCCGACGCGGTGACGGCCCGCTGCGCAGCCCCGATGTTGGCGCTGATCAGCGGGCAGAACTCCTGGCAGAGCGTCAGGCTCGGCGTCACCACGACGGTGCGCCCGTGCAGCGACGACAGCGTCAGGGTGTGCCCGTCCTCGTCGGTGAGCGGCAGGTTCTGCACTGCGGCAGGGATGGCCAGATCCAACACATCGCCGGCGGACGGCGTGGGCTGCCCTGCGGCCGCGGGGCCCGCGCTCGACAAGGTGCCCCCTCGTGAACCGCCTGCCGCGCACGCTGTTAGACACGCGACGGCCAGCGCGGCGAACGCCAGCCGAGTGACGCCGTGGCCACGCACTTTCGCTGCCACCCTTCTGCCGGACCTCACATCAGGCAACGAGGGTAGGGCGTCGGGAGTTCCTGCACGCTACGTGGGGTCGGGCGTACCGACAGAGGTGGGCACCGGAGCACGGTGCTGTTCCGACCGTATGGGCAGGACGAAGGTGAATCGGCTCCCACGTCCCACGCCACTGTCCAGCTCGATCCACCCACCAAGAGCATGGGCGTTTCGGCGAGCGATCGACAGGCCGAGGCCGGCCCCGCCGGCTGCTCGGTCGCGGGCCCGGTCGAGACGGTAGAAGCGGTCGAAGATGCGCTCCTGCTCATCGAGGGGGATGCCCGGCCCGGTGTCCGCGACGCTGATCAGGGCCCGACCACGACTCCTGCGCACTGCGACGACGACCTGACCGCCCTCAGGCGTGGCACGCAAGGCGTTCGTCACGAAGTTGGAGATGACGGTCTCGACCAGGTGCGGGTCCGTGAGTGTGCTCACGTGTTCGGCGCTGGCCCGGATCTGGATGCCGTCGGTGACAGCAAGCGGCGTGAACCGGTCCACGAGGCTCTCGACCATCCCCGCAAGATCTGTCGGCAGGGTGTCGGGAGTGAGGTCGGCGCGCGTGACTGCCCGTAGGTCGTCCAGGAGCCGGGAGAGCCGGGCCGTCTCGCGGGCCACGACGTCACGGGTGTCGAGGTCGTCAGTGGGCATGATGGTCCCGTCCATCAGTGCTTCGGCCAGGCCGGCGACGATCTGGAACGGGGTCGCGATCTCGTGGGCAAGGTCGGTCAGGAACTGCCGCTGTTCCAGGTCTGTTGCTGCCAGCCGGGCGGCCATGGTGTCAAGTGCATGTCCGAGCGCAGCCATCTCCGCCGGACCACCCTCCCCGACGCGGACGGACAGATCCCCGTGCGAGAGCCGCTCGGCGGCCGAGCTGGCCTGCTCGAGCTTGTGCCGGAGCCGGCCGGTGCCCCGCCAGGCGACCAGGGCCGCGAGCAGGCCTACGACCCCCAGGACGCCGGCCGTGATCCCGGTCAATGCCCAGGAGAGCGCGGTCTCGCGCTCGACCGGTGCGGTGACAGTCACCGTCCCGCCCCGTCCGACCACCCGGACGGACAGCGACTGACCGTCGGGCTCAGGGCCGACCCCAAAGGCTCCGGCAGGGGTGCGCACGTCCACTCTCTCGTCCGAGAAGTAGCCGCGCTGTGCTTCCAGGGATGCGAGTGTCAAGCCGCTGCCCAGCTGCTCTGCGAGGCTCTTCGCGACCTCGGTGGCCTCCTGCTTGGCCAGCGCCTGCCGGTTCTCGCCGGTGAGCTTGGCGAAGGCCAGGAAGGTGGCGCCGAGGGCGACCAGGCCGACCAGCACCAGCCCAGCGACGGCGGTCACGGCGAGCGTCTGGACTCGCCAGGGGCGCCTGCCCGTCACGGGGCGTCCAACCGGTAACCGACGCCCCGAACCGTGCGCACCGAGACGGCGCCACCCAACTTGCGCCGCAGTCCGCTCAGGTGGACGTCGACCGTCTTGGGCGACACGTAGCTCGTGCCCCACGCCTTCCCTAGCAGCTGGTCCCTGGACTGCACCCGCCCCGGCGTGTCCAGCAGCGCGGCGAGGAGGTCGAACTCGCGGCGGGTGAGGTCGAGCTCGTCGTGATCCACCCATGCGCGACGGCTGTCCAGGTCCGCCCGCACCCGCCCGACCTGCAGCGTTCGCGCCGGCATGGCCTGCTCCGATCCCGGCCGCCGCAGCCGGGCGCGGACCCGTGCCACGAGCTCTGGCATGGAAAAGGGCTTGGTCACGTAGTCGTCCGCGCCGAGCTCGAGCCCCGCAACGCGTGCCGACTCCTCGCCGCGGCCCGACAGCAGGATCACCGGGACGTCGGAGTCGGCCCGCAACTGGCGAACCAGCTCGAACCCGTCGAGCTTTGGCATCATCACATCGACCAGCGCGAGGTCGACCGGCTGGGCCGCGAACAGCCGCAAGGCCTGGACGCCGTCCGCTGCCTCGACCACCCGATAGCCCTCCCGCTCGAGATAGCGCCGCAGGAGGAGCCGGATGCCGGGCTCGTCGTCGACGACGAGGACCACCCGCTGGCGGTCCACATCGTCGCTGGTCACCAGCACAGCTATAGCAGAACCGGCACCTTTGTCGGCGCAGCCGGGCGAAGGACAGCAGGATCGATGGCTACCGGCTTGTTCTCCTCGCTGTGCGTCATAAGCACCCACATGGGCAGGCCCACCGTGAAAGCAAGCATGACGAGGGCCAACGGTACGTTCAACAGAATCCAGCTCATGGCCTGCGGCGACGTTTTCGGGTCAAGCGACGACGCCGTTCACCTCCTTGGTACAACTGTCGGCCGGCTGAGTTAGGGAACGGTTAGGGCACGGCACGCCGAAGACATGTCTCAGGCCTCGTAGATGGTTCCGCCGACCACCGTGATGGGGATCGCGGGGAGACCGCTGGACGCCGGTCCACTCAGCACCGCGCCGGTGGCTGCGTCGAACTGCGAGCCGTGGCACGGGCAGACGAAGCCGCTCGGCGAGAAGTTCACGGTGCATCCGGCGTGAGGGCAGATGGCACTGAACGCCTTGAACTGACCCTTGGTCGGCTGGACGACGTAGGCCGGTCCGCCCCCGTTGCTGTCGGTGAAGGACGCGGCCTGCCCGACCGGGACCGACGACGCGAGGCCGAGCTGCGTACCCGGCGAGGTCGGGCTTGCGGTCGGGCTTGCGGTGGGACTGGGGGCCGAGCTGGCAGCCGCCGACGGTGCCGTGGGCGGGCCCAGCGCCGTGCCGCTGGCGGTCGACGAGCTCGCTCGCCGGTGAGCGGCCCAGGCGCTGAACCCGCCGGTGAGCACTGCCACACCTGCGACACCCAGGGCGACGCCGCCGCTGCGCACGAAGGTCCGCCGTTCCACCTGGGCGAGTACCGGAGGGCGCTGCGCGCGGTCCGATCGCACGCCCAGGTCGGCCCGGACACGGCGACGAATCAGAGCAGTCACCGAGTAGACACCGCCGTCACCAGCGACCAGCAGGGGCGTCCAGGCGAAGAAGAAGACGATGTCGGAGCCGAAGAAGTACGGGCTCGTGCTCCAACTGACAGTGAGGAAGAAGCTGAGGGAGAGCAGGAGCCCGCCGAGAGCGGCCAGCCGCGTCCACAGGCCTAGCAGCACCCCGAGGCCGACGGCCAGCTCAGCGAAGGCGATCAGGAGACCGGTCGCCGTGCTCAGGTCGGCGGACAGCGATACCAGCGGGCCGATCGGGCTCGTCTTGGCCGCGCGCACCATCTGGGCGTGCACCGAGTTCGGCGACGCAGGATCGAGGTACGTCGAGTCGGTGAGCTTGAGCATCCCCGCGTAGACGAAGGTGACGGCGAGGAAAGCGCGCAACGGCAGCAGCACCCAGCCCGGGTCCGTCATCCGCGGCGAGGCTTTCAACCGCTCCATCAGGGGCAGGTGCGGATCACTCTCATTGCAACTCACGACATACCACTCTCGGGTTGTTCGGCTCTCACTACCTCCTTCTAGCAGGAGGTGGGTTTTCCAGCGGTTAACCCCACCTGAGAGTCACCTGTCAAAACTGCCCAGGCACCTGCCGCCCGGTGGCTGGGACGAGCACCGGCGGAGCCTCCGGAGTGCGCTGACGCAGCCAGTTGGCGACCGTGAAGAGGATCGACGGCAGGAACGTGATCTCGCCACAGACCCACAGGATCGAGCCGGCGATCTGCTGGTCGGCGTCCTGCTGCGCGAGCGTGTGTCCCTGGGCGTACCAGGGGTAGAGGTCATGGGTGAACATGACCAGGGTCATCGCCACGATGACCATCACAGCGTTGGTGCCGACCAGGACGAGGACCCGACGGGGGCCGTCGAGCAGGGGCCTGAGCGGGTACGAGCCGAACACCTGCAGCCACAGTGCCAGCCCGAGCCCGAAGAAGCTGCCGTGCTCGAGCCAGATGTGCACGGTGTCGTTGCGCACGGCCAGGTCGAAGGGGTCTGGGAAGTGCCAGAAGACCATGGTCACGTTGAAGAGCAGCACCGACGTCACCGGCCGCGCCAGGACGGCCCGTACGCGCCCCAGCACGGTGCCGCTGGCCGGGCCGGCGATCGACCCGGTGGACCGGTCCTGGGTACGTTGGGCGAGCCGGCCGAAGGCCCGGCGGGCGGGGCGCGGCAGCCCGCGCAGCAGCGGCAGCCACGGG
>JANYIP010000306.1 GCA_025361995.1 Streptomycetales bacterium
CTCGGCTGACCATCCGCGGCCCGCTCGTAACTGCCGACGCCCACCCGGGCGACTCGATCGCGGTCAACGGCGTGTGCCTGACGGTCGTCAGCCACGGCGCGGGGACGTTCACCGCGGACGTGATGGCCGAGACCCTGCACCGCTCGTCGCTGGGTGCGCTGCGAGCGGGCAGCCCGGTGAACCTCGAGCGCCCGGTGACGCTGTCGACCCGGATGGGTGGCCACCTGGTGCAGGGGCACGTCGACGGGACCGGGCAGATCCTGGCCCGCGAGGCGGCCGAGCACTGGGAGCTGGTCCGGGTCGCGCTGCCGGAGGTGCTGGCCAGGTACGTCGTGGAGAAGGGCTCGATCACGGTCGACGGGGTCTCCCTCACCGTGGTGGAGGTCGGCCGCGACTGGTTCACCGTCAGCCTGATCCCCACCACGCTCGAGCTGACCACCCTCGGGACCAAGGGACCGGGCGACCCGGTCAACCTCGAGGTCGACATCGTCGCCAAGTACGTCGAGAAGCTGATGGGAGCACGCACATGAGCGCCGAGACCGCAGACGCCGAGCCGTCCGACGGGTCCGACGGAGGAGCCCGGCTGGACTCCATCGTGGACGCGATCGCCGCGATCAAGGCCGGCAAGGCTGTGGTCGTGGTCGACGACGAGGACCGGGAGAACGAGGGCGACCTGGTGTTCGCGGCATCCCGCTCCACCCCGGAGCTGGTGGGCTTCATGATCCGCTACAGCTCCGGGGTGGTGTGCGTACCGATGGAGGGTCGCGAGCTGGACCGGCTCAAGCTGCCCCCGATGACGATGGTCAACGAGGACCGCAAGTCCACCGCGTACTCGGTGTCGGTGGACGCCCGTGACGGCGTCGACACCGGGATCTCGGCCGCCGACCGCTCGCACACCATCCGGGTGCTCGTGGACTCCGCGACCGAGCCGCACGAGCTCACCCGGCCGGGGCACGTCTTCCCGCTGCGCGCGGTCGAGGGCGGGGTGCTGCGCCGGACCGGCCACACCGAGGCCGCGGTGGACCTCTCGCGGCTGGCCGGTCTCGCTCCCGCCGGCGTGGTCTGCGAGATCGTTCACGACGACGGCTCGATGATGCGGGCCCCGGCGCTGCGGGCCTTCGCCGACGAGCACGGCCTGCTGATGATCTCGATCGCGGACCTGGTGCAGTACAGGCGGCACACCGAGCGCAGTATCGTACGGGCTGCCGAGACCGTGCTGCCGACGGCGTACGGCGACTTCCGGGCGGTGGGCTACCGCAGCAGCCTGGACGGCGTCGAGCACGTCGCCTTCGTCCGCGGGGACCTCGGCGACGGCACCGACGTCCTGGTGCGGGTGCACTCCGAGTGCCTCACCGGTGACGTCTTCGGCTCGCTGCGCTGCGACTGCGGCCCGCAGCTGCACGCGGCCCTGGCTGCGGTGGCGGCCGAGGGGCGCGGCGTCGTGCTGTACATGCGGGGGCACGAGGGGCGCGGCATCGGGCTCGTGCACAAGCTGCAGGCCTACCAGCTGCAGGACGGCGGCGCCGACACGGTCGACGCCAACCTCGAGCTGGGGCTGCCGGCCGATGCCAGGGACTACGGCACCGGCGCCCAGATACTCGGCGAGCTCGGCGTGCGGTCCATGCGGCTGCTCACCAACAACCCGGCCAAGCGGGCGGGCCTGGAGGGGTACGGGCTGGAGATCCTCGGCCGGGTGCAGCTGCCCGTGCGGGCCACCACGCAGAACCTGTTCTACCTGCAGACCAAGCGGGACCGGATGGGGCACGACCTGCCCTCCGACATGGGCGACGACCTCCCCGGCCCGGGACCGGGCGCGCGATGAGCGGGTCGGGGACGCCCACGATCGACGTCGAGGGCGCCGGCGGGCTCCGCGTCGCGGTGGTCGCGGCCCAGTGGCACGCCGAGGTGATGGACGGACTGCTGGCCGGTGCTCTGCGGGCGCTGGCCGAGGCGGGTGTGACCGACGTCCGGGTGATCAGGGTGCCGGGCTCGTTCGAGCTCCCCGTCGCTGCCCAGGCAGCCGCCCGGTCCGGCTACGACGCCGTCGTCGCGCTCGGCGTGGTGATCCGGGGCGGTACCCCGCACTTCGACTTCGTCTGCACCGCGGCGACCGACGGCCTCCTGCGGGTCTCGCTCGACGCCGGTGTCCCCGTCGGCTTCGGCCTGCTCACCTGCGACGACGACGCCCAGGCCCTGGACCGCGCCGGCCTGCCCGGTTCCCGGGAGGACAAGGGGTACGAGTCGGCGCAGGCCGCCGTCGCGACCGCCCTCGCGATCAATAGGCTGGCCCCATGAAGACCTTCGATCAGCTGTTCATGGAGCTCCAGAGCAAGGCGGCGTACCGGCCGGAGGACTCAGGCACCGTGGCCTCGCTGGACGCCGGGGTCCACCAGATCGGCAAGAAGGTCGTCGAGGAGGCCGCCGAGGCCTGGATGGCGGCCGAGCACGAGGGGCCGGAAAGAGCGGCCGAGGAGATCGCCCAGCTCATCTACCACACGCAGGTCCTGATGCTCGTCTGCGGGCTGACCCTCGACGACGTCTACTCCAAGCTCTAGCCGGTCGTCGACATGCTGCGCATCGCCGTCCCCAACAAGGGGTCGCTGTCCGAGCCCGCGAGCACCATGCTGCGCGAGGCGGGCTACCGGCAGCGGGCCGATGCCCGCGAGCTCGTGCTGTCCGACCCCGAGAACGACACCGAGTTCTTCTTCCTCCGTCCGCGGGACATCGCGGTGTACGTGGGGTCCGGCCAGCTGGACGTCGGCGTCACCGGCCGCGACCTCCTGCTCGACAGCGGGGCAGCCGCGGACGAGATCCTGCCGCTCGGCTTCGCCGGTTCCACGTTCCGCTTCGCCGCCCGCCCGGGGATGGCGACCTCGGTGGCCGACCTCGCTGGGCTGCGGGTGGCCGCGGCCTACCCGGGTCTGGTGGCCGCATACCTGGCCCAGCACGGTGTCACCGCCGAGGTGATCCGGCTCGACGGCGCGGTCGAGACGGCCGTCCGCCTGGGCGTGGCCGACGTCATCGCCGACGTGGTCGAGACCGGCGGCACCCTGCGCCAGGCCGGACTAGAGATCTTCGGCGAGCCGATCTTGCGGTCCGAGGCCGTCCTGGTCCGTCGTCGCGGCGCCGAGCCGACCGCGGCCGTGGACCAGCTGATCCGCCGGATCCAGGGCGTCATCGTGGCCCGTACCTACGTCCTCATGGACTACGACATCGAGGCCACCCTGGTCGAGAAGGCCGTCGAGCTCACCCCGGGGATCGAGTCGCCCACGATCTCGCCGCTGCACCACACCGGCTGGGTGGCGGTGCGGGCGATGGTGCCGCGCAAGGAGACGAACAAGGTGATGGACGACCTCTGGGACCTCGGCGCCCG
>JANYIP010000308.1 GCA_025361995.1 Streptomycetales bacterium
CAGTGCGACGTCGCCCTCGCCGGCTGGTGCCTCGAGCCCCTGGGTGATCAGGTCCCGCGCGAATACCCATACGACGGGTTCCCCGTCCGCATCGAGGCGGAACTCGGCCCGTACGGCGAAGGGGTCGCCCGGGTCGTACCCGAAGGCTGCCTCGACCGGCACGAAGGCGCCGTCCGCCGCGACGAGCTGGAGCTCGAGGGGTGCGGAGATGGCGCTCGGGTCGGTCTGGGTCATCGGAGGCTTCCGGGAGTCGGCTGGACAAGACGTGTCCTTCGATTGTCACCCCGCCCGGCAGTGGAATGGTCCGCGGGCGCTGTGACCCCACCCACACCGGCCGCGCCACGACCCCGCTGGGGTCCGCTGGGGTAGGGTGTGGCCTCGCACAGCGGGCGATTGGCTCAGTGGTAGAGCGCCTCGTTCACACCGAGGAGGTCGCTGGTTCGATCCCAGTATCGCCCACCCAACAGCGCGAACTCAGGCGGGAGCCGTGACCGGAATTGCGTTGAACTGGGCTGCCTCGGCAAGTCGATCGTCGTAGGTGACCATCCCGTCCAGGTCGTCTCCGAGGTCGAGGGCGGCTGCGAGGTGGACCGCGTCGAGGGTCCGCAGCACGGCCGGGCCAAGACGGCCGGCTTGCTCGAAGGTCTCGGTGGTGACCTTCATCAAGGTGATCGAGTCAAGCACCGCCCGTGCTTGGGCGACACGGTCGGGGGCGGCGCGGCGGACCGCCCGCAGCAGCTCGGTCCGTGCCAGGTCGCACGACACAGGGCTGCGGTCCAATCCGGCGAGCCAAGCGCGCAGCGCAGCGGTCTCTGCTTCAGCCACCACGAGTTTCACCAGGGCCGAGGTGTCGAGGTAGTAGGCCACGCTCAGTACCGGTCCGCGTCTCTCATCGCCCTCAGTTCCTTGGTCAGACTTGGGCCAGGCTCGGGGGCAGGCAGGTCGTCCATGCTGTGCCGCGCCGGCCGGGCGCGACCCGAGGCCAGCAAGAGTCGGAGTCGAGACGTGGGGATCGCGGTGATCTGCGCGACCGGTCGCCCTCTGTCGGTGACCGTCACCGTCTCCCCGGCGGCCGCACGCGCGACGACCGCGGATGCGTTCTGCTTGAGGGCCCGGATGCCAACTTCAGTCATGTTCTTCAATGTAGCACATTGACGTTGACGGGCGGAATGGACTTGGGCTCAGGTAGGGGCCCTGGGTGACCACGCGGACCACAGCGACCAGGCAAGCAGGCCCGAACCGGCAAGGCACAGCAGCACTATCGCGGCCAGAAATCCGTCGTACAGCGGGCCGTGCCCGGTCGGGCTCCCAGACAGCGGGCTCGCCGCGAGATAGGCGATCCACGCGACGATCGGCGTGGCGGCGATGGGCGGCAGCTGTTGCCAAGGCACCCCGAAGCGCCAGCCGAGAATGTCAGCTCCGGCACCGGGAGATCGGCTGGGCAAACGCTGCAGCGTGGACCAGGCCACCCAGAGCAGCAGGGCAAGCACGGCCGGTGCCCATGGCAAGGGCAGCACCACGACGGGTATCGACCACGCCAGCAGGAGACCAACCGCGACCCGCAACGGCCATCGGCCGGCCAGCTCTCCACGGCCGGGGTGGCAGGAGGACTGGATGCCGTACCCCAGTGCGGCTACCCCGGTGACCAGCACGACAAAGACGGCGTACGACACGGGGTGGGCGGTCGTCCGTACCTGGCCAGAGTCTGGCGTCGCGCTCCACCAGCCGACCCCCCAGCACCCCCACGCCAGGCCGAGCAGCGCGCACCAGCCGACAGCCTGCAGCCCACCTCGTCGCAGCGCTGTGGGGAGCGCGTACCAACCGATGACTACCGTGAGCAACGCATGCCAGGCGAGTGCGGTCCAGACGATCGAGAACGGCAGGGCCAGGTAGACGGTGTTGGCGATCGTTCCTTCGACAAGCCAGCCATAGGCCGCGCCGACCATGAACAGCGATGCGATCCCGCTGACCGGAAACCGCCGCAGGATCCGCAGAACCACGTACGCCACCAGCGTGTACAGCAACAGTGTCAGGACCCACACGATCGCGTTGTCGTCGACCCGGAAGTGCGCCCAGAACCCCACCTCCGACCATGCCCAGGACACCGCGCCCACGGCGAGAGCGAAGGACGCGGCGCGACCCCGGCTTCGCTTGGTTGCCCCATCGTCGTCCACGGACGGAAGTCTGACATCGGCCTCGAGATGTGGGGATTTGTTGTCATCTCTGCAACCGGTCAACCCCTGTCAGTGATCGTCAGGGTCACCCAACGCTGATCGGCTGACGTCGAGGAGGGTCGAACGGATGATGTTGTGCTCAGCCGGGTGTTGACAGGCTCGCCCGCAGGAAATCGGTGGCGCGCGTCGCGAATTGGGGGCTGGGGCATGCAGGGATCACGTCGTTTTTTCATGCGGGCTGGGCGGGCCGGGATGGTCGCGGTCGCGGGGATGGGTCTGCTGGTCGCGACGATGGGTCCGGCGCTGGCGGCTACTGACCTCCCGCTGACGGTCGACCAGACGTACCAGACCGATGGCCGCGTCGACGCGATCCTGGCGATCGGCAACACGACGTACATCGGTGGCAACTTCACCGCCGTGCGCCCAGCGGGGGCAGTCGGCACCACCGGCCAGGTCACGCGGCAGCACCTGGCCGCGTTCGACCACACGACGGGGGCGCTGCTCCCGTGGAATCCCGGTACGGACAAAGAGGTTCTGGCTCTGACGGCCTCCCTCGACGGGACCACGGTCTACGTGGGCGGCACCTTCGCCCGGCTCGGCGGCGCCTCGCGCGGACGGCTGGGCCAGGTTGACGCGATCACCGGAGCCCTCCTGCCCTGGGCGCCGCGCGCTGACCTCCAGGTGAACACCATCGCGGTCACCCCGACGACGATCTACTTCGGGGGGACCTTCGACAACGTGAACGGCGAGCCCCGCGCACGACTGGCTGCGGTGGACTACTCGGGCGTGCTGAGCCAGGCGTGGATCCCGCAGGCGGACAACCGGGTACGGATCATCGTTGCCGCGCCGGACGGGCTCTCGGTGTTCGTTGCCGGCGACTTCCTGTCGATCAACGCTGACACCCGGCAGAAGATCCTCGTCCGGCTGACGCTCGACACGGGCGCGCCGCTGCCCTGGCTGTTCCACCCTGGCTACCCGATCCACGGCATCGCCTTCACCGCCAACACGCTGTACGCGGCGGGGGACGGCTCGGGCGGCCACGTCGGCGCCTTCGACCTGACCACCGGCGCGCGGCTGTGGACGTTGCAGACCGACGGCGGGGTGCAGGCGATCGTCATCGCGGGCGGCGTCGTCTACGCCGGCGGCCACTACGACAACGTCTGCGTCGGGGTCTTCGACGGCGCGACGACGGGCTTCCACTGCCCGGTCAGCCAGGCGATCCGGCACAAGCTGCTGGCGATCGACCCTGTCACCGGTGCGCTGGACCCCTGGAACCCGGGGGCCAACAGCCCGCTGGGCGTGTTCTCGCTGGCCGACGCGAACGGTTCGCTGATGGTGGGCGGCGACTTCACCAAGATCGGCAACCCGGACGCGCTGAGCCAGGCGACGTACCCGCAGCAGGGCTTCGGCCAGTTCACCGCCGCTGGCTGAGGCCAGACCGTCGAGCGACGCGATTGGTCCTTCGACGGTGGGTCACGCGAAGTCGAGCGGTCGAACACGGTGTTATCCGATGTCGTCCCCCGCGCGGCGGTCGATACGATCGGGGCACCGATCCCCACGCGCTAGGAGCCCCCGGTGCCCACCGACGTCACCATCACCCTCGACGGCCACGAGCGAGCGGTGGCGGCGGGGACGACGGCGGCGGAGCTCTTCGCCGACGACCGCGCGGTGGTGGTGGCCCGGATCGGCGGCGCCCTGGTCGACCTCGCCACTGTGCTGGCCGACGGCGACGTGGTCGAGGGCGTACGGATCGACTCGCCGCAGGGTCTGGCCGTCCTGCGGCACTCGACCGCGCACGTGCTCGCGCAGGCGGTGCAGGGTCTGTTCCCGGCGGCCAAGCTGGGGATCGGGCCGCCGATCGAGAACGGTTTCTACTACGACTTCGACGTCGAGATCCCCTTTACCCCTGACGACCTCGCGCAGCTCGAGAAGCGCATGCAGGAGATCGTCAAGGCGGGGCAGCGGTTCTCGCGCCGGGTGGTCACCGAGGCGGACGCCCGCACCGAGCTCGCCGCCGAGCCGTACAAGCTGGAGCTGATCGGTCTCAAGGGAGGTGGCAGCGACAACGAGACCGTGGAGGTCGGGGGCGCCGAGCTCACGATCTACGACAACCTCGACGCGAAGACCGGTGAGCGCTGCTGGTCGGACCTCTGCCGTGGCCCGCACCTGCCGTCCACCCGGCTGATCGGCAACGGCTTCAAGCTGACCCGTAGCGCCGCCGCGTACTGGCGGGGGAGCGAGAAGAACCCGCAGCTGCAGCGGGTGTACGGGACGGCGTGGGACAGCAAGGACGCGCTGCGGGCGCACCTGGACTTCCTGGCCGAGGCCGAGAAGCGTGACCACCGGCGGATCGGGACCGACCTCGACCTGTTCTCGTTCCCGGACGAGATCGGCTCGGGTCTGGCGGTCTTCCACCCCAAGGGCGGCATCATGCGCAGGGTGATGGAGGACTACTCGCGGGTCCGGCACGAGGAGGCCGGGTATGAGTTCGTGTACTCCCCGCACCTGACCAAGTCGACGCTGTTCGAGACCTCGGGCCACCTGGACTGGTTCGCCGACGCGATGTACCCGCCGATGGAGCTCGACGCGGAGTACGACGCCGACGGCAACGTGCGCAAGCCGGCCCAGAAGTACTACATGAAGCCGATGAACTGCCCGTTCCACATCCTGATCTTCCGCAGCCGTGGCCGGTCCTACCGCGAGCTGCCGCTGCGGCTGTTCGAGTTCGGCACGGTCTACCGGTATGAGAAGTCGGGCGTCATCCACGGGCTGACCCGGGTGCGGGGGATGACCCAGGACGACGCACACATCTTCTGCACCAAGGAGCAGGTGCCCGCCGAGCTGGACTCGCTGCTGACCTTCGTGCTGGACCTGCTGCGCGACTACGGCCTGGAGGACTTCTACCTGGAGCTGTCGACCAGGCCGCCGGCCAAGGCGGTGGGCACCGACGCCGAGTGGGACGAGGCGACCCAGGCACTGCGGGAGGCGGCGGCCAAGCAGGACCTCGAGCTGGTCCTCGACGAGGGCGGCGGTGCGTTCTACGGCCCCAAGATCTCGGTGCAGGCCCGGGACGCCATCGG